>JAAYTO010000142.1 GCA_012523755.1 Clostridium sp.
AGTAAAAATCTACTAAAGCTGGCTATATAGCTGGTAATTATTCGAGGATGGAACATTCTTTTGAGCTTGGGTAAACTTGTCTCAATAGAGATATTGACCAAGAAGCCATCTGCCTCTATAGGCGGTGGTAGTTCACAATAGTGTTGTGATAGTCCGTAGGATTTTCGTTGAACAAATATTTGGGAAACACTGTACTAGTATAAATTATGAGAGAGGGCGATTTAATGATTGATTTTAAGAAGGAACTCCAAAATTATCCGCCGATTGACATTGACAAATTATCCGAAAGAAACCCGGATATGTCTGATAACATTAAAAACTCAATCATATTATATAATAAGGCTCTTGAGAAGTTCCGTGTAGGCAGTGAGGATATTGCAATAATTGAGTTGAGAAAAGCCATTTCTCTAAATCCCGATTTTTACGAAGCTTTTAATCTTTTAGGAGTTTTTTATATTTACACAAAGGAATATGATAATGCTGTGCAGGTCTTTAAAAAAGTCATTGATGCTGAAAAAAATAGCATGATAGCCCTTAATTATTTGAAGAAAATTGATTCAAGTTATGAGCCTCAGGTGAAGAAACGGGTAAAAGAAAAAAAAGAAAAGAACAAAGCTGCAAAAAGCAGGGGAAATACGGTTAAGAGTGAAGAAAAATCCCCGCTTTCGTTGAACAGGCCAGTGAGAAAAGGAAATCATAAGGCAAAGATAGTGTTGAACACTTTCATAGGGTTTTTTATTGGAGCTTTGGTTGTTTTTGCACTAAGCTTTAAGTATTACTCAAGAGAGGATAATACGGATATAATAAATCAGTTGATTGCTGAAAAGGAAGATGCTATTTTGAAGATAGATGAATACGAAAAAAAATACGCCGAGTTGGATAATAAGTATAATGGTCTAAACACCCAGTTCGAAGAAGTGAGCAGGCAGGCTGATTATTATTTGAGCGTTACAAAGATATTAAATATTGAAAAGCTTGCTTCCGAGAATAAAACAAGTGAAGCAGCTGATGAAATTTTGCTCTTGAAGAATAAAAACTTTCAAGGGATTGAAAAAGAGGTATTTGACAAACTTGTACAGGATATTTTGCCCAAAGCCGCTCAGAATGAATATAATAAGGGCAGAGAGCTATATAACAAAAAGAAATACCAGGAAGCATTGGATAGATTTATTAAGTCAAAGGCTTATTCCGAAGATTGGAGGTATTCGGTAAATAACCTTTATCATTGCGGAATATGCTATCAAGAGCTTAATAACAATACGATGGCGATAAAAACATTTGAAGAACTTATTGAAAAATATCCGTCCAGTTCCTTTGCACAGTATTCACAAAACCGGATTAACCAGATCCAAAACAGCCAGTAGCTCATTTAGCAAGGTGCATATTTTTCTTCACATTTAATGCACCCCTTTGGAAATAATTATTTGAAAAAATACTATTTATATAATTTTATTAATATATATAACATAGTTATTTTCTAATGTGAGGCATTGCTAGATGGAAAGAAACCGAAGAAGAGCAAACCTTGTGTTGGGAGGCGGTGGAATAAAGGGTATTGCTTATATAGGCATGTATGAAGCTGCCGAGGCAAAGGGACTTAGATTCGATAGTATTGCAGGTGTATCTGCAGGGGCTATGGTGGGAGCTTTAATTGGTGCAGGTTACAAAGCTTCGGAGCTTAAAAGAATTCTTTATGAAACTGAGTTTGACAAGATCAATTTGAGGGATATTTCCCAGGAAATGCCAGTAGTGCAAAGATTTATCGAGTATTGTGAGAACGGTAGATATACCGGTGATAAAAGCATTGAGGATTTCTTGAGCATACCTGTAAGAACAGAAAACCATTGCAAAATAATTGAACCTCTTGAATTTGCAGGACAACGGCGGAATATCTTAAAAAATATAATCACTTATAGCAAAGAAAAATGTCTTTTTGATGGAGATTTTATTGAGGAATGGATGTATAAAACACTGCTGAAAAAAGGTGTAAAAACCTTTGCGGATATCAGGACAAAAAAAGCCGATAAATCCAATCCAAAGGGCTACAAAGTAAGAATGACTGCTGTAGATGCCAACCGTGGCAAAGTTGTAATTCTTCCCGACGATATTTCCTTTTATGGTATTGACCCTGATCGTCTCGAAGTGGCGAAGGCTATTAGAATGAGCACCAGTGTACCTTTTGCGTTTAAACCTGTTGAAATAAATAAGATGTATGGGAAGTCATCAAAAAAGCATTATTTAGTGGATGGAGGTGTTCTGGATAACTTTCCTCTTTGGATGATACAACCCTCTTCATCTATTCCATTAATTGGCTGCATGCTGAAAGGGAAAATAAAATTTAATATTTTAAATCCCCTTAGCATATTAAAAAAGATCATATCTGTTGTGCATGATTACGGCATTCCGGATGTAAAGGATTATAAAAACTGCTGTATAGTAAAAATTGACACAGCAAATATTTCTTTTTTGGATTTCAATTTAGATGACAGGGAGAAGGAATATCTGATACAATCAGGTAAAAGGGCTTTATATTATGCTTTTAGGAGAAGCTGCCGCATGAATATAATAAGAAGATATGGTTTTATATACATTTTAAGGCGGTTGTTGGGCTTGTGTTGATGTTTGTACTTTTATAAGAATTACAGCAAATATTCTTTATTTTTTTTAAAATATATTATATATTTATATAGAAGTAGGATATTAAAGCTAATTGAGATTTGGATTAACAGTTTTTTCGATTTCTATATATAGGAGGAAGTAAAATGCACTATGAGAGTACACGAGGCGGATTAAAGTCAGTTTTATCTGCTGAGGCAATAAAACAAGGTATAGCACCGGACGGGGGTCTTTTTGTCCCCGAGAAAAGGGTAAAGCTTTCGATGGATGAAATAAAATCCCTAGCGGGTATGAGTTACCGGGAAAGGGCAATACACATACTAAAGCCATACCTTACCGATTATTCTGATGAAGAGATAAAAGACTGTGTTTATAATGCTTATACTGAGGAGAAATTTGGGCATTCAGCTATAGCTCCGTTGTTCAAACTGAACGAAAATGTTAATGTTCTTGAGTTGTGGCATGGACCAACCTGTGCATTTAAGGATATGGCTCTTCAGATTTTACCTCATTTTCTTGTAAAGGCTGTCAGAAAGACTGGAGAAACAGGCGAAATTGTAATTCTTGTTGCTACCTCTGGAGATACAGGAAAGGCTGCATTAGAAGGTTTTAAGGATGTTGAAGGTACAAGAATAATTGTGTTTTTTCCTGAAAAGGGCGTCAGCTTGGTTCAGAAAATGCAGATGGTTACACAGGAAGGAAAAAATGTTTATTCAATAGGTGTGGATGGAAATTTTGATGATGCTCAAAGCGGAGTTAAGACAATATTTACAGATGATGTATTGAAAAACAAGATGGTGGAAAACGGTTATAGGTTCTCATCGGCTAATTCCATTAACTGGGGACGACTTGTTCCTCAGATAGTGTATTATTTTTCTGCATATGCGGATATGATAAATAATGGCGAGATACAAACAGATGAAAGGATTAATATTGTAGTTCCAACGGGAAATTTCGGAAATATTCTCGCAGCTTTCTACGCTATGGAAATGGGACTTCCTGTCAACAGGCTTATTTGTGCATCAAATGACAATAATGTTCTTACCGATTTTATTAATACAGGAACATATGATAAAAACAGGGAGTTTAAAAGAACGATATCTCCGTCCATGGATATATTGATTTCGAGCAATCTTGAAAGGCTTTTATTTGAGCTTACCGATCATGATTCCTCGATTGTTAATAAATGGATGGATCAATTGAAGAATGATGGCAGGTATAGTGTTGACTCTGATACCAAAAAGAAAATATCCGACATTTTTTGGTCCGGGTTTTCAAACGAGGTTGAGACATTAAAAACTATTGAGGCGATTTATAAGGAATACAACTACGTAATTGATACACACACGGCTGTCGGGATTGATGTGTATGACAAGTATGTAATATCCACAGGTGACATAACCAAGACGGTAATAGCATCAACTGCCAGTCCTTTTAAATTTAATGCCAGTGTTGTAAAGGCGGTTTTAGGAGAGGATGCCTTAAAGGGTAGAACTGAATTTGAACTTCTTGAGATTTTATCAAAAGAGTGTGGTCTTAAGATACCTGAGAGTTTAAAGAATTTGGATAAACAAACTGTGAATCATAAGACCGTTTGCAGCAGTAGTGATATGAAGCAGCAGGTTGAAAAACTTCTAGGAATTTAAGTAAATTTTTGCAACTATAGCTGAATCTATGAGTTTCAAAGGGATTTTCTACTCCCCGCATTCAGATATTGTTCACTAAAGGTAACTTAATGGTATTTATATATTAGCTATAACATTTCATGGTTAATTTCAATCTAAAAATGAGATTGCCGGAAAAATTGCTTTTGTTATGCAGAGATAATACTTCTCATTGGCGGGATTTCACGAAGTGAAATGACAAAAAAGCGAAAGGGTTTAATGCCCTTGAGCTTTTATCACAGCCTAAAGTATTAAAAAGTATTAAAAAGTCTCATATTTTACCGATTTATATAGTAGATTTATTTTATAAAAAAACCAGGAATAGAGGTGGTAGGCAGGATGGAAAAAACAAAGATTCTGGTGGTGGATGATGCTGTTTTTATGAGGAAATATTTAGCTAATACCTTAAATGCCTTAGGTTATTGCAATGTGGAATTTGCCGAGAACGGTTATGAAGCTGTTGAGAAAGCCAAGAAAATGCAGCCTCAAGTGGTGACTCTTGACGTATCGATGCCCGGCATGGATGGCATTGAGGCTATAGAAAGGATTCTTAAGGTAAGTTCCGGCAGCAAAATTATAATGGTCTCAGCAATCACTTCTGAGCGAATTATTCGGCAGGCAATAAAAAACGGTGCAGTAGACTATATTCCTAAGCCCTTTAGCAGAAAAGATGTAGAAAAAAGTCTTAAAAAGTATGTCAGGACGGTAGTATAGAAGACTATACCCCTTCATTTTGAGAAATAGAATCTAAAATTGTCAAAGACCTTTTTAACATCTCCATAGTCTGTCTCAGGTGAAAGATAA
This sequence comes from Clostridium sp., assembly GCA_012523755.1. GTDB lineage: Bacteria > Bacillota > Clostridia > Acetivibrionales > Acetivibrionaceae > Hungateiclostridium. The sequence continues at coordinate 5,085 of JAAYTO010000142.1, forward strand.
TACAGTATGTGTTATATTATTAATAATTAAGACGATATAATAATTAAATACTTTTAATAAGCTGGTTACAAATGTACCATTATATGTGGGACTTTTTGGGTTTTAAATGGCTCCTTTGAAGTCGCAGCCAAGGTTTCTGCTATAAAGGAGGATCTGCTGTGAGAAAAATTAATTCGAAAATATCTTCGGAACATAAAATAATTGTTGTAGATGATGAAAGGGGAATATTGGATTCCTTATCAGTCATAATAAAGCGTCTTGGATATCAGTATACAGGAGTAAATAACCCTCTTGAAGCAATTGAGAGAATCAAAAGAGAGGATTTTGACTTACTTATACTGGATTTTCTTATGGAGCCGTTACTCGGGGATGAAGTGGTAAAGGAGATAAGAAAATTCAATAGGGATTTATACATTTTGCTTCTTACAGGGTATAAAGACCTTGCACCTCCGTTGAAAACCATTAAAACTCTTGATATACAGGGATATTGTGAAAAAACGGACAATTTTGATCAGCTTATTCTTTTAATTGAGTCGGCAATAAAAACAATTTCTCAGAGAAAAACAATAAAAGTTTTTAAGGATGGTTTGAAGAAAATACTTGATTCTGTGCCTAAAATCTATCAACTGCAATCAGTATCCGAAATACTTGAGAACATACTCGGAGAGGTAATGTTTTTTGTTAAATGCACAAATGCTTTTATTATGGTTGATAATTTTACTACTGAAGGTAGCAAGGAGAAGAGTATTTTTAAGGGAGTAGGAACATATGATGTTAATCTGGAAAAATTCATGAAAATGCTCGAGCCATCATTTATGGAAAGTATAGGCTATGCAAGGGCTTCAAAAGAATGTATCAGGACAAATGAAGGAATTATCCTTCCCCTTATAGATGATTCAATGAAAACGCTTGGGATAATATATCTTGAGATTAATCATCCTTTTAACAAGATTGAGCTTCTAAAGATATTTGCAGCCCAGGTGGCAACATCAATAAACAATATATATCTCCATTCCCTTGTCAGTATAAAAAACGATGAATTGGACAGGACATATAATGAGCTCCAGAAGAGATATCTAGATGCCATACAGGTTTTGCGTTTGGCAGTTGATGCAAAGGATGTGTATACAAGAGGGCATTCCGATAGGGTTGCATATTACGCCGTGAAGATAGGCAAGAGCTTTAACCTCAAGGAAGAGGAATTGCAGAAGCTCAAGGCAGCCGGTATATTCCATGATATAGGGAAGATCGGAATTGCTGATGATATTTTGTTTAAAACAGATAAGCTCAGTGATGCGGAGTATGATGAGATAAAAAAGCATCCGATAAAGGGTGCCCATATACTTTCGGCAGTCTCAATGTTTAAAGATATTATTCCTCTGGTAAAGCATCACCACGAGAGAATAGACGGTCGTGGATATCCTTATGGGATAAAAGGAGACGAGATACCGTTTCTGGCAAGAATTGTTTCGGTGGCGGATGCTTTTGATGCCATGACATCGGATCGGCAATACAGATCTAAATTGAATATCGATGAAGCTAAAAAACAGCTTTTACTTAATTCGGGTACTCAGTTCGATTCAAATGTGGTGAATAATTTTATAGCTTTATTGGAGGATTTTGATGAAATGCAAAAGGAGATTGAACATACCTACAATACTAACCAGTTTTTAGAGAAAGAAAATGCATAAGAAAATAAGTTTACAAAAAAGCATTCCGTAAAAGGGATGTTTTTTTTATGAAGTTTAAGTTGTGGGAGATTTTACCTTATATTTATTCCTGACTGAAATTTTTTATTTTACATCTTGAATCCGAAACATTTTTATGTTACTATTACACAATAGAAACACATTTGTACACCGTGGGTGGACAGGTAGGGAGGGGGAGCATGAACAATAAATCAAAATACTATTTGGTAGATTCTTCGGTTCTTCCAGAGGTTTTTCATAAGGTGGTTGAAGCAAAAAAGATTTTATCAAGCGGTACCATTAAGAATATAAACGAGGCTGTCCAGAGAGTGGGTATAAGTCGAAGTGCTTATTATAAATACAGGGATTTTATTTTTCCGTTTTATGAGACTACACGAGGCAAGGTTGTAACGCTTTTTTTCACAGTAGAGGATTACGCTGGTATTTTATCGAGTATTATAAATAAGATTGCTGAATCAAAAGCAAACATAATAACAATAAATCAGAACATACCCATAAATGGTCTTGCAGATGTTACTATTACAATTGAGACCGATTCAATGATAAACGATATAAAGGACTTAATGTATGAGATAAACAATATAGAAGGTGTCAGGAAACAACAGATTCTTGCTAGAGAATAGAGGAGGTTTAGAATAATGATAAACGTGGCAGTACTGGGCTACGGAGTAGTTGGCTCAGGGGTTGTGGAGATAATAAAAAAGAATGGAATAAGTATTTCAGAAAAAGCCGGTCAAAAGATTTGTGTAAAAAAAATACTGGACATAAGAGATTTTCCGGATAGTCCGGATCGCGAGCTTTTTACAAAGAATCCGGAGGATATTTTAAGGGACTCTTCCATCGGAATAGTTGTTGAGACTATTGGAGGAACAAATGTTGCTTATAAATTAACCAGAGATGCCCTCTCAAAGGGAAAGCATGTGGTTACATCAAACAAGGAACTGGTTGCAACCCATGGACCTGAGCTTTTAAAGCTTGCGAAAGAGAACAATGCAAACTATTTGTTTGAGGCAAGTGTTGGGGGAGGAATCCCAATTATAAGGCCGTTGAACCGTTGCCTTGCTGCAAATGAGATTTATTCCATAGCAGGGATACTTAATGGGACAACAAATTATATCTTGAGTCAGATGAAAAGAGAAGGAAAGAACTTTGATGAAGCTTTAAAAGAGGCTCAAGCCAGAGGATATGCGGAAGCGGATCCCACTGCTGATATTGAAGGACATGATGCATGCAGAAAAATAGCAATTCTTTCTTCGATTGCGTACAATGAGTTTGTTGATTGCAATGGCATTTATACAGAGGGTATAGCTAAAATAAGCCTTGCTGATATGAAGTATGCCGAAAGCATGAATTCAACCATAAAACTTATTGCTGCCAGTGAAAGAGTTGGAGACAAAATTGCTGCACGAGTCAGCCCTGCTATAGTAAAGAACAGCAACCCTCTTCATAATGTTGAGGATGTGTTTAATGCAATTATTGTAAAAGGTGATGCAATTGGTGAAGTGATGTTTTACGGCCGTGGTGCCGGTAAGCTTCCTACTGCCAGTGCAGTTGTAGCAGATGTGATCGAGGTTGTCAAACATTGGGGAAGATCGGGTTGCTATGACTGGCAAGTAAAGAATCGAAATAATATTATTGATATAAGCGATACTGAAACAAAGTATTTTGTCAGGTTGAGGGTGAAAGATGAGTCTAATGCAAGAGAAGCCGTAGGTAGAGTTTTTGGAAATGTTGAATGGGTTAAGATATGTGGTGATTGTCCGAAGGATGAGTTGGCTTTTGTTACTGGGAAAGCATCGGAGAAAGAACATATCAGGTCTTTTAAGAAAATAGAGGAAGTTGATTCTATAATACAGGTGTCAAATGCTATTAGGGTATTGGGTGATTAGACTCAATGGTATTACATAAAAGTGTTTAGGAGGTAAATTTATGAAGGTTGTAAAGTTTGGGGGGTCATCACTGGCTGATGCACATCAGATAAAAAAGGTATGCGATATAATTTTGAGTGATAAGGATAGACGCTTGGTGGTAGTTTCTGCTCCGGGCAAACGTTCAAAAGAAGACACCAAGGTAACGGATCTATTAATTGCTTTAGGACAAAAGTATCTTAAAGAAGGAAAAGCAGATGATGAATTAAATACGATAATCAGTAGATATGACGAGATTGCAAAAGGACTTGGATTATCATCCGATGTGGCAGACGTAGTAGCTAATGACCTAAAAAGCCGTCTTAAAGGGGATGTTAGCGATGGAGAAAGATTTATGGATACTATTAAAGCAGCGGGCGAAGACAATAATGCTAAAGTAGTTGCTGCTTACCTTGTAAGTAAAGGAATAGATGCGGCATATATAAATCCTAAAGATGCTGGTCTTTTGCTTAGTAATAAGTATGGAAATGCTCGTGTACTGCCGGAATCCTATGATAATTTAAAAGCCCTGAAGAATAGAAAAGAATTATTGGTTTTCCCGGGTTTTTTTGGCTATTCAAAATCTGGAGACATTGTAACATTTCCACGGGGAGGTTCGGATATAACTGGGTCTATATTGGCGGCGGCTGTAAAGGCAGATGTATATGAGAATTTTACCGACGTTGACTCTGTTTATGCTGCAAATCCCAATATTATTGATAATCCAAAACCTATTCCAACTTTTACCTATAGAGAAATGAGGGAACTTTCTTATTCGGGTTTTTCTATATTGCATGAAGAAACCCTTGAACCGGTTTATAGAATGGGAATTCCGGTATGTATCAAGAACACCAACAACCCATTGGCACCTGGAACGATGATTGTACCGACGAGAAAACTTTATAATGGTCCTGTTGTGGGAATAGCTAGTGACACAGGGTTTTGCAACATTTTTGTCAGTAAGTACATGATGAACAGAGAGATTGGATTTGGAAGAAGAATATTAAGCATTCTTGAGGATGAAGGTTTGTCTTATGAGCATATTCCCTCAGGAATTGACAATATGTCTATTGTACTTAAACAAAAACAGCTTGATGAGGATAAGGAAAAGCGTATTATAAATAGAATAAAGGAAGAACTGAAGGCTGATGATGTTACTATTGAACGCAATCGTGCCCTTGTTATGATTGTTGGTGAGGGTATGATGAGAAGTGTGGGTATTTTGGCGAGAGCTTCCGCTGCACTGGCAAAAGCCAATGTTAATGTGGAAATAATTAATCAGGGGTCTTCGGAGGTTAGTATGATGTTTGGAATTAAGGAAGAGGATAATGTTACAGCTGTAAAGGCACTTTATAACGAGTTTTTCAGTTGTTAATGTCACTGCTGGTTTTTTACTTATAATACCGTAGAGGTATTTTATAGTACACGGTGAAATCATGAAGGAAGATTAAGCCATGGCATAAATTACAGATAAACTTTATTGAGCCTTTGTAGTAAGATGTTACCCATAGATAATGAAAAGTGGGGTTATACTAAATGGGTAAGAAATTATACAAAGGGAG
>JAAYTO010000143.1 GCA_012523755.1 Clostridium sp.
CACACGCCATATCTTAGTAATCCCGGGGGCATTTCTTAAAAAATGATTTTCTTGCCTGAATATTAAATGCTGAAATGGCATTTTAAAAAACTCTCTTGTGAGAGTATTGGCAGGAGATGGGTTCATGCTTTTACCGTGACAACACATCTAGGAAGTATTTACAGGCACTATTTACTATGCTAAAATATTGTTAACTGGAAGTGCAAATAAAGAGTTTTCATATATATGAAGTTCTCGTTAAATTCTGTTCAAAGCATTCAAATCAAAAAAATGAATGGAGAGTAAACCTGATGATTATGGATTACGAAGGCTTCAAGAAAGAAATACTATCCCTTACCCAAATTGACCTCAATTCATATAAAGAAAAACAAATGAAAAGAAGAATTGATTCTTTATTGAGCAAAAACGGTTTTAAGGATTATAAATCCTATTTGGATGTACTTAAGGTTAATGATGTTTTATATAATGAATTTATAAATTTTATAACCATTAATGTGTCTGAATTTTACAGGAATCCGGAACAATGGCTCAAGCTAAAAAATATTATACTTCCATATCTTTTAGAAAAAAACAAAAACCTTAAAGTATGGAGTGCTGCCTGCTCCAGCGGAGATGAGCCCTATACCCTTGTTATGGTATTAAATGAATTTATGCCTCTTAGCAAAATAAAGATAATTGCAACAGACATAGATGAAGAAATACTGCACAAGGCCAAAAAAGGCATATATAGCAGGAAAAGCATTTCAAAACTTCCGGATAATTATATCAAGAAGTATTTTAAAAGAGATGGGGACATGTTTTCAATAAATGAAGATATAAAAAAATGTGTTAAATTTCAAAAACATAATCTTTTGGCAGATCCTTATCCTGACAATTGTGACCTTATAGTATGCCGGAACGTACTTATTTATTTTACTGAAGAAGCAAAGGTTGAAATTTATAATAAATTCAACAAATCGCTGAAAACCGGGGGAATACTTTTTGTGGGGAGCACTGAGCAAATTGTATTTTTCAACAAATATAATTTTAAGCCGATGCAGACATTTTTCTATAAAAAAACAGATAATTTATAATGTTTGCGTAAGTTTATTGCTTATTATTTTGGGAGGTATATAGAGTTATATGATTAAAAGAATATTAGCATGGATACTTCTGGCGGGTTTTATACTTCTTTTATTAAACCTTGCTGTTTTCAAATTTTATTGGGAGATTAGCCTGACTGTTTATATATTTATAATGTTAACCTATGTTTTTTATAGTTTGGCAAAAAAACAATAGTATTATGACACCTCATATTTGGGTATATAAAATTCCATTACGGCTAATACTTATATTATAGGGTGTTTTTCAATATTGAAACGATTTGTAAATATATTTTTTAGCTGGGGAGATGGTTTTTTTGGTTGTAGCAGTTCAAAGCAGCTTGCAGAACATTAAAGAGGAACTTAAAAAAAGAGGCTTTGATGTTGTAGATTTGGAGACATACAACTATCCTATAGATGCAATTGTTTATGAAGGCAATTCCTTTCAAATATCACATATCTCAAGGAACAATATGCCTGAAATGAGTTCCGGTCTAAGAACAAACTACGGGGTGTTTATTGTCAATTCCCTAGGCAAGAGTATTGACGAAATAGAAGATATGTTAAAGACAAGGTATTACAGTCCATTATTCTAATAATTTTTCATAATTATTGACTTATGTTTAAAAAAATATTGACAAACATTTCACGAAGTGTTAATCTAATAATAATACCAAGTAATACAGTGGGAATTAGGAGGAACTTCATTAATGAAACTGACGACCAAAGGGAGGTATGGTGTTAAAGCCATGCTTGATCTTGCTCTTCAATGCAGTGGGGAACCTGTTTCTCTGAAAAGCATTGCCAAGAGACAAAATATTTCGGAAAACTATTTAGAGCACCTTTTTGCCACACTAAAAAAGTCGGGTTTTGTTAAAAGTGTTAGGGGGGCACAGGGAGGTTACCTACTTGTTCAAAGTCCTGATAATATAACAATAGGTTCCATTCTGAGGTCTCTCGAGGGTTCTCTGGCACCTGTTGATTGTGTTTTGGAAAAGAATCCTGTTAAGTGTGACAGGTTTGATTCTTGTATTACAAAATTAGTATGGGAAAAAATAAGGGATAGTGTAAACAGTGTTGTTGACTCTATTACCTTGGCAGATTTGGCCAAGATGTATAAAAAGAAAAATGGAGCAAATATTTAGTGAAATACATTATAAATAAAAACTACACTATAAAAGAAGTAAGGGAGTAATTATAATGAATAACAGACATATATACATGGATCATGCTGCTACCACACCGGTAAATCCTCAAGTACTTGAAGCAATGCTTCCGTACTTTACAGATAAGTTCGGTAATGCTTCTTCTATTTATTCCATTGGAAGAGAAAGCAAAAAGGCTCTGGAAGAAGCAAGAGAAAAGGTGGCAAAAGCCTTGGGGGCAATGCCAAGGGAGATATTTTTTACAGGTTCGGGTACCGAAGCCGATAACTGGGCAATTAAAGGGACTGCGTATGCCAATAAAGACAAGGGAAAGCATATAATAACCACATCAATAGAGCACCATGCAGTATTGCACGCATGTCAATATCTTGAAAGTGACGGCTTTACAGTGACATATCTTCCCGTTGACGAAAACGGACTGGTATCACCACAGCAGGTATTGGATGCAATTACACCTGAAACAATACTGATAAGCATAATGTTTGCAAACAATGAAATCGGCACCATTCAACCCATTGGTGAAATTGGCAAAATCGCAAAGGAAAAAGGTATCATATTTCATACTGATGCAGTTCAGGCTATCGGAAACATACCTGTTAATGTAAATGATTTGAATATTGATCTTCTTTCTTTGTCCGGTCATAAGTTTTACGGACCAACAGGTGTAGGGGCATTATATATAAAAAAGGGTGTCAAGATTGCGTCGTTCATGCATGGAGGAGCACAGGAGAGAGGTAGAAGGGCAAGCACTGAAAATGTTCCTGCTATAGTGGGTCTTGGAAAAGCAATTGAACTTGCCACCGAAAATATTGACGAATACAATAAAAAGCTCATAGAACTAAGAGACAGAACGATTAATGAGGTAATGGAAAAGATACCTTTTGTGCGGTTAAACGGTGACAGGTACAGAAGACTTCCGGGTAATGTGAATTTTTCCTTTGAATTTATTGAAGGGGAGTCTCTTTTATTAATGCTTGATATGAAGGGAATTGCTGCTTCCAGCGGTTCTGCATGCACATCGGGTTCTCTTGACCCGTCCCACGTACTACTGGCAATTGGTTTGCCTCATGAAATAGCACATGGGTCTTTACGGATTACCTTTGGTGAAGAAAACACTCATGAGGATATTGATTATTTGATGGAAGTACTGCCTACGGTAGTTAATAGGCTTAGGGAAATGTCACCATTATATGAAAAAGTGAAAAGAGGGAATATATATGTATAGTGAAAAGGTTATGGATCATTTCATGAATCCAAGAAATGTTGGGGAAATCGAAAATGCCGATGGCATTGGAGAGGTTGGTAATGCAAAATGTGGAGATATTATGAAGATGTATCTCAAAATTGAAGACAACGTAATTGTAGATGCCAAATTTAAGACCTTTGGATGTGGGGCGGCAGTTGCAACCAGCAGCATGGCAACTGAGCTTGTAATTGGGAAAACTGTTGAGGAGGCTCTTGAAATAACCAACAAGGCTGTTGCTGAAGCTTTGGACGGTCTTCCACCTGTAAAAATGCATTGCTCCAATCTTGCTGAAGAAGCAATAAAAGCAGCTATTGAAGATTATATGTGTAAAAAGGGTCTTTCAAGCGGCGATGGAAAGCGGAATGCGTGCGGAAGAAGATGTGATGATATACATCATCACTATAATGAATAAGAACAAAGGACGGTATTTCTTGCAATGGGAAAGAAAAAGGTTTTGGTTGGTATGAGCGGCGGCGTTGATAGTTCTGTAGCTGCCGCTGTACTTTTAGAACAGGGTTATGAAGTTATCGGGGCAACCATGCAAATATGGCCTGATATGAGCGAAGAGGCCAAACTTGCTGAAGGTGGCTGTTGCTCGCTTTCAGCTGTCGATGATGCACGAAAAATTGCAAACATGCTAGGAATTCCGTATTATGTTTTAAACTTTAAGGATTTGTTCGAAGAAAAAGTAATATGCTACTTTAAGGATGAATATCTCAAAGGAAAGACACCAAATCCCTGTATTGCATGCAATAGATATGTCAAATTTGAATCCATGCTAAACAAGGCTGTGTCTATGGGTATAGACTATGTTGCCACAGGTCATTACGCAATTATAACCTATGACGAAAACACAGAAAGGTATTTGCTGAAAAAATCGGCTACTCAAAAAAAAGATCAGACCTATGTCCTTTATAATTTAACTCAGAAGCAGCTCAGCCGAATTCTTATGCCCATAGGCGGGTTCACTAAGGAACAGGTCAGGGAGAAAGCTGAAAAAATGGGTATGCATGTTGCTTCAAAATCTGATAGTCAGGAAATATGTTTTGTAACCGACAACGACTATGGTAAGTTTATTGAAGAAAACTCGGACAAAACAATAAGCACCGGAAACTTTGTAGATACAGAGGGCAATGTCCTGGGAAGACACCGGGGAATTATTCATTATACCGTAGGCCAGAGAAAAGGTCTCGGTATTTCCTTAGGAAAACCCATGTATGTTGTCAGTATCGATGCAAAAAACAACAATGTTGTACTTGGTGATGAAAAAAATGTGTTCTCGAGAAGTCTTTTAGCCCATGATCTAAACTTTATATCAATAGAGAGACTTGAGCAGCCCATGAGAGTTAAGGCAAAAATAAGGTATTCCGCTAAAGAAGCGGATGCAACCATATCTCCTCTTGATGATGGCATGGTAAAGGTCGAGTTTGATGAGCCTCAGAGAGCCATAACTTCCGGGCAGTCCGTGGTGTTTTATGACGGCGATATAGTAGTTGGTGGAGGAATAATTACACGGTGAAATCATGAAGGAAGATTAAGCCATGGCATAAATTACAGATAAACTTTATTGAGCCTTTGTAGTAAGATGTTACCCATAGATAATGAAAAGTGGGGTTATACTAAATGGGTAAGAAATTATACAAAGGGAG
>JAAYTO010000144.1 GCA_012523755.1 Clostridium sp.
AGCAAGGGTATTTAAGTCTTCTTAAATATTACCTTGAAGTTAGAGTGTAAACTATGAAACCGCCGTATACGTGAACCGTACGTACGGTGGTGTGGGAGGTCGGTAAATAAAATAATTATTTACCTCCTACCCGATTGGTGGAATTTCACGAATTGAAATGACCAAAAAGCGATGGGGGCTCGATGCCCTAAACTTTTATTACTTCTATTTAGTGATGAATGGGTGCATATTTTTTTTACATTTATTTAATGTACTTAGGGTGATTTTTCTATTTGTACCCTTGAACTGTTACATAATTACTAGTATAATATTCTGGTAAACGCGTGTTTACGGAGGACGGATATGAAGAGTGACGATATTGCCCGGCTGGCAGGGGTATCAAGGAGCACGGTGTCGAGGGTAATAAACAATTATCCCAATGTTCCTGAGAAAACCCGGAAAAAGGTTTTAAAAATTATTAAAAAATATAATTATGAACCCAATACATCTGCAAGGATACTGGCTGGAAAAGCCAATAATACCATTGGCTTGTTTGTAATAAGCATTTCACAAAACGAAAGCCCCGGCAGAATATACAGAAGCACATACTACTCGTCTTTTATCAATGCTGTGGTTGATGTTGCGAATAACCGGGGATATTATGTTCTTGTACACACTATTTATTCCGGAAAAGATTATTCCAAGATAAACCATTCGTTTTTGCAGAAGAGAATCAGTGGTGGAATTCTTGTGGGCAATGAGAAAGATTCCAATGCAATTAAGGAAATTACCGATATGGGTTATCCTATTGCAGTTGTGGACTATGACTCAAAAGAAATTGAAAGACACGGCATAGACGATTCAAATCTTATTGTTGTGAATTCCATGGATTTTGAGGGAACGGTACATGCCTTGAATTATATTATTGGGTTGGGGCATAATGATATTGGCATAATAACCGGCCGCAATGAAACCTATTCAGGTAAACAGCGTTTTGAGGCTTACAGGCATGTTATGGAGCAGCATGGCTATAAAATCCGGCCGGAGTTTATACTTGAGGGCGAATTTCTCAAGGAGAACACATACAATGAGGTGAAAAAACTTATAAGGTCAAAAAAACTTCCAACAGCTCTTTTTGCATGCAATGACGATATGGCACTTGCTGCAATGGAAGTTTTCATGGAGGAAGGAATAAGGGTTCCGGAGGACATATCCATAATTGGTTTTGACGATATTCCTTTAGCATCTCAGATGAAACCGTCGCTTACAACGGTAAGAGTGCCGGTGGATGATATGGTTACTAGGGCAACGGATCTTTTAATCGAAGGTATTGAGAATGAGGACAGACCCTTTAAATGTGAGAATTTTCCGACGGAGTTCATAAACAGGGATACCTGTATGAAAATAGACAAGCAATAAATAAGCATTATAAAGTAAAAACAATAATTATACAAAAATTAAATCAAGGAGGCAGACAAATGAAATTCGGATTTTTTGATGATGTAAACAGGGAATATGTTATAACGGAACCTACTACTCCCTACCCATGGATAAACTATCTGGGTACACAGGACTTCTTTTCCATCATTTCAAACACAGCCGGTGGCTACTCTTTTTACAGAGATGCAAGGCTGAGACGTATCACAAGGTACAGATACAATAATGTGCCTATAGACGTTGGGGGACGCTATTTTTACATATACGATGGAGGGGATTTCTGGTCTCCAGGATGGTCACCCGTGAAAAATAAGCTTGACAGCTATGAGTGCAGGCATGGATTGGGCTATACCAAAATTACAGGAAAGAAAAACGGTATTAGCACGGAGGTTACCTTCTTCGTACCTCAAAACTATAATGGTGAAGTGCAGAAGGTTGTTTTAAAGAATGAGGGTTCTGAAAATAAAAAGATAACACTCTTTTCATTCTTGGAGTTCTGTCTGTGGAATGCTTATGATGACATGACCAATTTCCAGAGAAACTTCAGCACAGGAGAGGTTGAGATCGAAGGCTCGGTTATATACCATAAGACAGAATATAAGGAACGCAGAAACCACTATGCATTCTATTCGGTAAACGAGAAAATTACTGGATTTGATACTGACAGGGACAGCTTTATCGGCTTGTACAACGGCTTTGATGCTCCACAGGCAGTGGCTTCCGGCAAATCCAGCAACTCTGTTGCTGACGGATGGGCACCGATAGCATCCCACAGTATTGAAATAGAGCTTAAGCCGGGAGAACAAAAGGATTTGGTGTTTATTCTGGGTTATGTTGAGAATAAACAAGAGGAAAAGTGGGAGTCAAAGGGCGTAATCAATAAGAAAAAGGCTCTTGAAATGATAGACAAGTTTAAAACTTCGGCAGATGTTGACCGTGCATTTACAGAGCTTAAAGATTACTGGACATCGCTTCTTAACAAATACACCATTAAGAGCCATGACGAAAAGCTTGACAGAATGGTAAACATCTGGAACCAGTATCAGTGTATGGTTACCTTCAACATGTCAAGAAGTGCATCATATTTTGAATCCGGTATAGGAAGAGGAATGGGCTTTAGGGATTCCAATCAGGATCTTTTAGGGTTTGTACATCAGATACCGGAAAGGGCAAGGGAAAGACTTTTAGACCTTGCGGCTACACAGCTTGAAGATGGTGGAGCTTACCACCAGTATCAGCCACTGACAAAAAAAGGAAACAATGAAATAGGTGGAGACTTTAATGATGACCCATTGTGGCTCATTTTGGCTACTGCCGCATACATCAAAGAAACAGGGGACTACAGCATACTGGATGAGCAGGTACCCTTTGACAATGATGCCAGTAAAGCAGATTCAATGTTTGAGCATTTGAGACGTTCCTTCTACCATGTTGTAAACAATCTTGGCCCCCATGGTTTACCTCTTATCGGAAGGGCAGACTGGAATGATTGCTTGAATCTGAATTGCTTCTCTACCGTACCGGACGAACCTTTCCAGACCACTACAAGCAAGGACGGCAAGGTAGCAGAGTCGGTTATGATTGCTGGTATGTTTGTGTTTATCGGAGCAGACTATGTAAAACTTTGCCAATACAAGGGACTTAATGATGAGGCAAAGGAAGCACAGATGCATATAGATAAAATGAAAGAAACCATTATGAAGCATGGCTATGATGGAGAATGGTTCTTAAGAGCCTATGACGATTTTGGAAAGAAGATAGGAAGCAAGGAAAACGAAGAGGGTAAGATATTTATTGAGTCTCAGGGCTTCTGCGTAATGGCAGGCATCGGAAAGGAAGACGGAAGTGCTCAAAAGGCTTTGGATTCGGTTAAAAAGTATCTTGATACCCCATACGGTCTTGTGCTTCAAAACCCTGCATTTACAAAGTATTATATAGAATATGGTGAAATATCCACATATCCTGCAGGATACAAGGAAAATGCTGGAATATTCTGCCACAACAATGCATGGATAATCTGTGCCGAGGCGGAATTGGGAAGAGGAGATCTGGCCTTTGAATACTATTCTAAAATTGCACCGGCATATACCGAGCACATCAGCGAAATCCATAAGCTTGAGCCCTATGTATACGCACAGATGATTGCCGGAAAGGATGCAAAGAGGCATGGGGAAGCTAAGAACTCATGGCTTACAGGAACAGCAGCATGGAACTTTGTTGCAATTTCCCAGTGGATATTGGGTATCATACCAGAGTACGACGGCCTGAAGGTGGATCCTTGTATTCCAAAGGCTTGGGACGGATATACGGTTACCCGTTGGTACAGGGGTGCAAACTATATTATAAATGTTAAAAACCCTGACCATGTTTCCAAAGGAGTTAAGAAGGTAGTAGTTGACGGAAAAGAAATATCCGGAAATATCTTACCGGTATTTAACGACGGTAAAGATCACAATGTTGAAGTAATAATGGGCTAGGGGGGAAGGTAAAAATGTTTGAGAAACTGGCAGCAAGAAGTATAAAAACGACACCGGAAGCAGTGCTTAAAAGCAGTTTTGCCAGTGTGCTTAAAGAAGAATGGATTAATGACGCAATGTTTCTGGACTCTGCTTTAAACAGGGTCGTAGGGATTGCCAATTTGCCTTTTAAAGCCCCGGCAGTCTTGCAACTGCTTAAAAACAGGGACGTTGCGGCACACCTTATAGAATTGGCAGGCAATGATAGCTCTGTTATGGTGGTAAAGGAAGAAAATAGTATAAAGGTGTTTACAAACAGCAAAAATCAAGTTCAGAATATAGATGTGCCCGGGAATATAAAGCAGAACATTGAAGCTATCTTGGCTAATGTGGAAAAATGGGCGGGGGTATTGAACGAAAACGGAGAACATGTTGTAGACCTTCGAACCCCGGTGCCGGGACCTCACTTTTACGTAAACCTGCTTTTGGGTAACAGGGTGGGTTATGCTCATGCACTCCAAACTACGCCCAAAAGTGTTGTGGACAGGCTGGGAAGGGGAAGCTTCCGTTCCCATGCCGCAACCCAGGTTTTGGCGACTCGCTGGGACATGAGACAGGAAGAGAATGGTTTTCCTGCAAACCGCCAGTTTTATCTAGTTGAGGACTTCAAGAAAATATTCTATTCCGCAGATCCCAACGATGCCAATATAGAGTCCGCTACATGTACTCATTCACAAAACCATACCATAATACAGTATAAGACCAAATGCGGACTTGAGATAAAAAGAACTATTTTTATCCTCCCCCAGATGGAAGGAACGCCTTTGGCTACTGAGGTTCAGAGGATAGAGATAAACAACCTGACCGATAAAGAAAGGGAAATTAAGCTGGTTTACACCGGTATGTTCGGGCCTGCCACACCCCACGCTATTTTTGAGGATGTAACCTATACCAATGTAATTATGCAGTCATCTATCTTAAGAAAAGATGACGGCTCAATCATGGCGATAAGCCCGGATTATTATCCCGAGCCCTGCAGAGAGGACATCAGGTTCAGCTCAATGATTATTAGAAACGAAGATAGTGTGGAGTTTCCCAGGGAGTTTTGTGCAAACTATAACGAGTTTGTTGGAAACGGAACCCTTGAGAATCCTGAGAATTTGTGCATGCTCAGCAACCATTTTTACCGCAAGGGGCCAGGTTTTTTTGCCTTGGCAGGGGAACTCAGACTAAAGCCCCAGGGTAGTGCTGTGGCAGACAACTTTACCGGACTTTCTTCCAACAAGGTTAATCCCGATTTTAATGAGGATACCTACAAGCTGGAAATAGAGAATCTTATTAACTGGTTCTCAAAGGCCGGAGAGGTTGAGGCAGCATTAGACACGGTTAAGGCGTTTTTCGATAGGTACAGAGGTTTTATGCAGATAAGCAGCAAAGATCCCGTATTCAATACCTATGTCAACAAAAACCTTCCGTTCCAAGTGCTGTATCAGACCTTTGTATCCCGGTCTTTCTGCCAGACTCAAAAGGGCTACAGGGAGATCGGATTCAGGGAGATTCAGGATATATTTGCCGCCATGTACTATTTTGTCGGCATGGGAGAAGACAAATTTGTAAAGCAGATGCTCAAAGAATGGTGCTCAATGATATTTGAGTTTGGTTTTGCTTACCACAACTTTTTCTGGGTAGGAAAAGAGCCGGGCAAATGGTCGGATGATGCTTTGTGGTTTGTACAGGCTGCATACCGCTATATAAACCTTACCGGGGATATGGGATTTTTGGATGAAGAGGTTGAGATTGCCGGTACTTCTCCAAAGAGGACAAGGCCTGTATATGAGACGATAAAGGCATTGCTGAAATATTCCGCAGAGATATCCATTGGAAAGCACGGACTTCCCCTTTTGGACAATGCGGACTGGAATGACTGCTTAAAGCTTGATAAAGATTTTATTGACGGTATTACCAAGGAGAAGCTTTACCGCAAACAGCTCGAAGAAAAGGGCGGAAAATTTGGAGATCCTTTTGAGAGCGACTATACCGAAAGCGTAATGAATGCCTTTCTTTTGAAGGTTGCAATAGATGAGACTATAAGCCTTTGTGCTAAAAAGGGAGACATGGAGTATCATGACTATCTCAAGAAGCTGTCGGAAAAGCTGTACCAAAACCTTCAGGAGCATGCATGGAAGGAAGACTTCTTTGCAAGGGCACTTTTCAACAGGTTTAAAAACAATGAGTTTGAATTCTTAGGGGCAAAAGGGGACAAGCTGTCCGCAGACCCGGAGATTGACGGCTCATACTTTTTGAATTCCTTCAGCTGGTCGGTGCTTGCCGATTCCGCAAGTGAAGAGCAGATATCTACTATGCTGGACGTAATTGAAAAGACACTGAAGACGCCTTACGGTATCAAGGTTGTTACGCTTACCGATTTAGGAAAGCTTTCGGATGATACTGCCACAGGACACTACTTCCCGGGAGACAGGGAGAATGGGGGAGTGTTCAAACATGCGGCAATGATGGCTACGGCAGCCATGTTTAAGGCAGCAAAGCAGGTTAAGGACAAGGAACTTGCTGCAAGACTGGCAAGTTTGGGCTATTGGATGATAGACCTTGTGGCTCCGTACAGAACAATGCAGGATCCCTTCTCTGTCTGCGGAAACCCAAGGTTCTGTACCCAGTATAATAACAGCGAAACAGGAGAGAACATCGGTCCTATGCTGAGCGGAACATCGACATGGATGATACTGACGCTTATGTCCGCCTATGGATTGGAATACACCACAGAGGGGATATTGATCGATCCTGTGATAAGAGAGAATGAGAAATCTTCCGCATATTCCGTAAATATCGGAAAAGCCGTTTACAACATCAGCATTAAAAAGCCGGAAGGCTTCTGCCGTATTGCCGATGGAAATGTCCAAATCACCGTGGACGGAAATGCGATAGAAGGAAACCTTATTCCGTTGTTTGGCGATAACAAGGAACATAATGTAGAAGTTGTGTTTTCTTAAGGATGTAATTTGAATATTGCTGTTGCTAGATAATACATAGTATAAATACCTTTTTATATCATAGAAACAAGTTATGGATTTAGACCTAATAGAGGATGCCACGATGCATTGAAGAAATGCTAGGTTTGAAAAGTAAGGTTATTTAAGTTTGCTTAATATTATCTTGAAGTTAGAGTGTAAAACTATGAAACCGCCGTATACGAGAACCGTACGTGCAGTGGTAGGAGGTAAATAAAATAATTATTTACCTCCTACCCGATTACACTTCTTTTATATAGAAAGTTTCTTACTCTGAATAGATTGTTGCTAAGATAAAGTTATTTTAATGCAGACAGCTTATTCGATAACAAGTCTATATAGTCGTTAATTTTGCTGCTGTAACCGCTTCTTCTTGTTTCCCATAATCTGATAATCATGTTTTGCTTTTGGAAAAAGACATATGTGATATATATGTCAGTCAGTTGAAACATTGTCTCTGCACTGGAACGTAGCTGATTCTTATATGTAACAAAATATCTGTCGCTTTCCGTTCCTCCGCTGTTCATAATCCCATAGTCTTTACTGTAATTTTTATAGTGGAATTCATACGATTTACAGGCATTTTCTACACAGTCAAACACAGAAACCTTAATATCTAAATGAGATCCTTTAGAATCAACGGCTGTCAGCATTTCAACAATTCCATCCGACCGTTTTACCGGCACTGCAGTATTTATGCCATTGACGGTATTGACTTCGAAGGAATTAAATGACTTAATGCTCTCAATAATCTCTTTAACACTTTCTATATTTGAAGAGATTTGAAGTTCCGTCATCGGTGTGACAACTATATTTTCTTTTAGCCTGACGTTTCTGATACAAACCTTTTTTGAAAAAAGCAACATTATTGTTGCCGTTAAGATTAACAGGATACCGGTTAATCTTAACGCATTAAATCCATTATTAAATATAATAAACAGTATAATTCCTACCACTATTAAAATTAAAGATGCTACCATTACAATTAAAAAATTGATTAATCCGTTTCGAAATGCCATAAATCTTCTCCTCACCTATTTTCATAAATGGCTCTTAAAGTCCTGATGGTGCTATAAAAACTTGACTTTTAGATGCACAGCAATTAACATTAGAAACTCGAACATCCTCCTCCATGTCCCTGAGGTGGTGGTGCTGTAAAAACTTGGCTTTTAGATGCACAATAATTAACATCCTTAATAAATTGTTTAATGGCATCTATTGTCTTTTGTTCTGTTCTCTTAAACCTCTCACTTCCAAAATCGCTTCCGGAATCTATCGGATCATAGCCACCGTTTGGATTTTTCACCAAATCATAACGCGGGTCATCAAAAATCTTTATTCTGTTATATCCACTGTTCGCCTTATGAGCTTTAAAACCAAAAGAACCGGTATCCCAATCCATATGAGCATCAATGTCTTGGTACGGATGTAATGCTTTTCCTAACTCTTCAAGTGCTTTTTCACGTTGCTTTTCTCTTTCCTTCTCAAGGCTTTTATAACAACTAAAAAATGCTTCTTCTTCACCCATAACAGCCTTTTTCATTTTATAGGATAATGAATTTTTTATATTATTCGCATTGTTGTTGAAATCTTTCTCTGCATTATTCCATGTGTCAACAGCATTTTTATAGCATTCTTCAAAATGGAGTAGCCTTGAATCTCTAGCATCAGTACCCATATTTTCATTGAAATGCCAACCCTGTGATGCTTTAGTGTACGGGCAGGTCAGCAGGTCACTATCAACACCTATATTGGCTTTTCCGACTATTCTTCCATATTCTTCGTTATTAAATAGATCTGAGGCTATCTCAGTTGTTACTCCTTCATGAACCAATTCGCCCCAATGTCCGCTTGGATCAAGATACTTAATGGGATTATTGTTTACATATGAATACAGATTTAATCCATCGCCTCTATAAGTATCTTCCTGTGTAAACCTTCCTACTACCGGGTTATAGAACCTGGCACGTAAATAATATTGACCTGTTATTGGATCATACTGCTCTCCGGCATAGCGAAAGCGGTTGGAGAT
>JAAYTO010000145.1 GCA_012523755.1 Clostridium sp.
ACGCCATATCTTAGTAATCCCGGGGGCATTTCTTAAAAAATGATTTTCTTGCCTGAATATTAAATGCTGAAATGGCATTTTAAAAAACTCTCTTGTGAGAGTATTGGCAGGAGATGGGTTCATGCTTTTACCGTGTACAATATGACAAGTAAACTTGACATGATGCTATTCATATTATATAATATAAGCATAAATCCTAGGAGGGATATAAATGAATAACAAAGACATCTTAAAAAGAGCACGGCAAGAAAAAAACGATGAACGTGAGGCACATATCAGAATTAAGGCATTTAATATTGGTTGGCTGAGTGTTTCTGCAGTTATTCTATTTCTTATTATTTTTCGTAGTATATACAACGAATCTTCGAGTGATATTCTTATGATTCTAATGACACAGATAGCCGCAGTCTCTTTTTATCAATATTTTAATATGAGAGATAAGAAAATCTATTTAGTTGCTGGAATCATAAGTACAGTTGCTGTTTTTCTTAGTTTAGCAGCTTTGCTTAGCCAGTATGGGGTGTTCTAAATGAAAGATAAAACACAACAACTTGTACTTAAAAATCGTTTAAAAATTGCACGAGCAGAAAAGAATATAACCCAAGATGAATTAGCAAATATAGTTGGCGTTTCAAGGCAAACAATCAGCTCCATCGAGACCGGGCAATTTAATCCATCAGCTAAATTAGCTTTAGTATTATGTATTGCATTAGAAAAAAAATTTGAAGATTTATTTTACTTTGACTAATACTGGGTTATTTGTTCGTTATTCAATATTAAGTTCTGCGTGAAAACTGAAATCTTCACTAGTTCACTATCAAACGGGGAGTATAATGTGTGGTTTTTATTATGATTATTTTCCTTAACCTGCGATAATATGTTAGAAATCAGAAACCATATATGGTATCATATGCATATAAGGAACTGCTGATTATACAAAAGAAAGGGGTAATTATATGAAAGGCAATCCAAAACTTATCGAAACATTAAATGCTTTGCTGGCGGATGAGCTTGCGGCCATCAATCAGTACATTGTACACGCGGAAATGTGTGAGGACTGGGGCTATGGTAAGTTGCATGAAAGCTTTGAGAAAAGGTCAATACAGGAAATGAAACACGCAGAAAAACTTATCGGAAGGATTCTGTTTCTCGGCGGCAAACCTATCGTAACCGAACTTAATAATATTAATATCGGAGAGGACGTTCCAAAACAATTGGAATTTGACCGTGCCGCAGAAGAAAGTGCAATCAAAGCTTATAATGATGCCATAGCACTTGCAGGCGAAGTAGGTGACCATGCAACAAGGGATATCCTTATACAGATTCTAAACGACGAAGACCGTCATATGGATGAACTTGAGGAACTTTTAGACCAGATTGAACAGATGACTTTGCCTATATTCCTGACAACTCAAGTTGATTAATCTTCTTAAAGTCAGATGTAAATTCAAGGGGCTGTAGCAATTACAGCCCTTTTATGTATGAAAACATTATTAAAGAAAATAAAGAAATGCGGCGAGAATGGTACGGTTGACGTTTCCAAGGTATAGGCAGTTCCATCGGCATTAACCGGCAGAGAAAAACAGACTTTCCCAGGCAATGCCGGGAATGATATGCGATAGAGGGTAATGCGGTTACAGGAGTTACTTCCGATATTTAATGTACCCGTTCGAAGATATTTTTCTAGCTTTTACAAATATATGTGATATACTATTATATATTAGTTCTTATTACGACTGACCGTCATGGGGTTTTTAATTGTGAATTCTGTAGGTCAATAATTGATTTTCCTATTGATATAGGTTCTTTGATTTCCGAAGTTTTGGACAAATTTAGAATCAATGATGAAGATATATATTTTAAAGATCTCTGTTAAAGATGCCTTTCTAATATAAATGAAATAAAATAAGGAGGTTATGTAATGGCTAAATATGTATGTTCCGTTTGTGGGTTTGTCTATGACGAAGTAAAAGGAATACCGGAAGCAGGCATTGCCCCAGGTACAAAGTGGGAAGATCTTCCAGATGATTGGGTTTGCCCGCTCTGTGGGGCGGAAAAATCAGAATTTGAGAAACAGGATGAATCTACTTCAGTTCGTGAAGAAAAACCGAAACCGGTAATGGATGCATCTTCGGATATGAAGCAGTTGTCCCCTTTGGAGATTAGTGCACTTTGCACCAATCTTGCCCGGGGATGCGAAAAACAGTATAAAACGGAAGAGGCAGCTCTGTTTAAGGAATTGGCTGACTATTTTAAATCAGCATCAGAACCGGCCCAGAATCCTGCTTTTGATCAGCTGCTTGATCTTATTGAAAAAGACCTTGGGCAGGGTTTTCCAAACGCGAAAGCCATAGCATCTGATGAGAAGGATCGAGGGGCACTCCGTGCTTTGGCTTGGAGCGAAAAGGTCACTCGTATATTAAAGTCTCTTCTGAGCCGATATCAGAAAGAGGGAGATGCCATGCTTGAAAATACAGGTGTTTATGTTTGTACTATTTGTGGATTTGTTTACATAGGAGATAAGCTGCCGGAAGTTTGTCCTGTCTGCAAAGTACCCAACTGGAAATTTGAAAAGGTTGAAGGGAGGTAATGAGTATGTCTAAAAAACATGCAGTGAGAAATATTCGTTTATGTACTAAAGACTGTTTGTGCCTTTATGTCTGTCCTACCGGAGCGACAGATACCGAGAACAGTATTATTGATGTTGAAAAGTGCATAGGTTGCGGCGATTGTGCCGATGCCTGTCCATCCGGTGCAATTTCCATGGTACCGGTTGAGTATCCGCCTCAACAACCTAAAACCGAATCGGTTGTTGGTGCACTGAATACACTTTTGCAAAGCAAATCAAAACAGGAAAACATAGCCGCTTCTTTGCCGGGAAAATTGGCTGAAGCCATTGAAAAATCCAATCGTATCATGGCGGAAGACATCATCCGTGAAGCAGGTTATATGCTTCCGCAAAGCGAAAACACCAAGAATTTTTTGCAGTCACTACTCGATAAAAATCCGGAAGGCTTCCCAAAAGAAACAGTTGAAAAACTGATAAAACTTTTAAATGAAAAGGTAGAGGACAAGCCGGTGAATGAAAACAAAATTCTTGATTACCTGATGGAAGCGTTTGCCGGAGAAGCCCAGGCCAACAGAAAGTATTTAGCCTATGCTAAAAAAGCTAAACAAGAAGGGAAACTCAATGCCGCTAAATTGTTCAGGGCTGCAGCTGATGCTGAAACATTACATGCCTTAAAACAGTTTGAGGTTGCAGGGAAAATCGGATCAACTGCCGATAACCTGAAAGATGGTATAGCAGGGGAAACCTATGAGTATAAAGTGATGTATCCTCCGTTTGTAAAGGAAGCAGAAGCTGCGGGAAACAAAGCTGCAGTCATGGCCTTTACTTTTGCAATGAAAGCGGAAGAGGTTCATGCCAAGCTTTACAAGGAAGCATTGGAAAATCTTGACCAGACTGAAGAGGTTTTCTACTATCTCTGTCCTGTCTGTGGAAATATTGAAAAATTCGTTCCCGAAAAATGCAGTATCTGTGGAGTTTCGGGTGAAAAGTTCATTAAGTATTAATACCCGGGTACCGAATAAGGTATCCCATTCATACTTTTAAGCTTGAAAACGCTGAAATAAGAAAACTTATCGACAATGAAATCCGTTACAAAGAATGTTTGATGGAACTGGGATTTAAAAGTTGAATCGGTAAAATGTATATAGGCTAATCAACATATGCTATGAGTGTTTAAAAATTGATTAGCCTATAGAATTTACCAAGAAAAAACTTTAAATTTGGTTTACGGCAATGTCATGAAAATTTAAAAAGGCACAATATGCACATATAAGGGCAAGGCATGGCATTACATAGATCGCTGCAGCGGTCTGTTTTAAAAATTCTATTGTTTTAATTCTTCATGCCGCTTAATCTTTTTTGTTGTTGTTTTAATAAACTCCTCTTCTTGAAGAGAAATTTTTTTAATATGTTTATAGTTTGTCATGGTTTTATTTATTTTTTTAATCTCTATTTCAATAATCTTTTCAATAGATTCGTCTGCAATCAAATTATCCTCTTTATCTTCTTTGATTTTATCAATATCCGGAACTATTTTTGCACATATTACTGTATCGCCGTCAGATTGGCCTTTTCCGTAAACCAATGATTCCTTAATATATGGATTCCTGTTTAATAAGGTTTCTATTTCCTCGGGGAAAACATTCTTGCCGTTTCCGGTGATAATTACATTCTTTTTACGTCCAGTAATGTGAAGGAATCCATCTTCATCAATAAATCCGCTGTCACCGGTGTAAAACCATCCATCTTTAATAACCTCTACAGTAGCCTCAGCATTCTCATAATAGCCGAGCATAACACTGCTGCCCTTGCATTTAATTTCACCAATACCATCTTCATCAGGACTGTCAATTTCAACCTGAAGATTTGGCAAGGGTAATCCAGCAGCCTCATCCTTATAGTAATTATCACGATTTAAGGCAACTATCGGAGCACATTCAGTAAGCCCATAGCCTTGTATTAAGTATACACCTAATTCCCTGAACCCCTTGGCTATTTGAGGGTCAATACCTGCAGCACCACTAATAAACAATCTTATATGTCCACCTAGTGCTTCGTGAATCTGATTAAATATTTTCTTACGCACATCAATTCCAATTTTACCCAAAGCATTACTAAGCTTAATTGCAAACTTGATTTTTTTCTCTCCCTTTGATTTTATGGCCTGATTCATTATTTGACGGTACATGGATTCAAAGACCAAGGGTACTCCCAACATCATTGTAGCCTTGGACTCTTTAAGGTTCTTAACTATATGTCGCAATCCATCACAATATGCAATAGTACAGCCTCTGTATAATTGGCATAAAAAACCGCAGGTACATTCATAGGTATGATGAATGGGAAGAATTGATAAGAATATGTCCTTTTCATCAATATAGACCATAGAACACATGCCCATCAGGTTTTCTGCTATGTTTTTGTGAGACAGCATAACAGCCTTAGCAGTGTCGGTGGTTCCGGAAGTAAAGAGAAGCATACTCATCTCTGTGGCATCTATTTTCGCATCAATAAACTCACGTCGTCCTTCTTTTAACAATTCATGCCCCTTTTGTAAAAGCAAAGAGAAGGATAAGAGGTTACCCTCGTCTTCTTCTCTGTCCATACTGATAAAATACCGTAAGGAAGTAGATTTTTTATGAAGAGGCTCTATTTTGTCCTTGATACTCTCCGAATAAATGACAGCATCTGCCTGTGAGCGTTCCAGGAGCAGCTCAATTTCATTTGCAGGAAGTTCTTTATCTAAAGGTACAACAACCCCTGTTCCATTTACAACCGAAAGATATGATATAGACCATTCATAGCGGTTTTCACCTATTAAAGCAATTTTTCCGTTCTTAAGACCAAGATCAATAAGAGCTGTACCCATAGCGTTGACATCAGATTTAAACTGTTTATATGATATGGGAATATAAGCAGCCCCAGCCTTTGGTTTTGATAAAAAAGCCGCCTTATCACCATATAACTCCACACTGGAATCTAGCATATCCTTTAAATCCTTGATAGGTCTGACTTTATTTAATTCTCTATTTTCCATTATAAGTTTTCCTCCCCCGCAAAATAAGAAATATGTGCCGCAAAGCATTAATAATAATTATACAACACTATTAGCAGTGTTTGCAAAACAAAACGCAAAACAGCGACAAAACGGGGATAAAACAGGGGATGGTTTTCTGTTTTACTTAATTTAATGCACCCATTAAAAATTGTCTTTAATAAGTTTTTCAATCGTATTAACATCATTATGTGTATTTAGAGGATTGACTGCCGGGCCTTCAATCACATCGCCTTCATAGGTAAATCTTGAGCCATGGCAAGGACAATCCCAGGATTTTTCGGCAGAATTCCAATATAATTCACAGCCCATATGCGTGCATGTTGTGTCTACCACATGCAATTTTCCTTGTTTGTCTCTATACGCTCCAAGTCTTTGTCCGTTTGCCTTAATAATTTTCCCCTCTCCAGTCCTAACACCGATATCATCTGGTGAGGGTGAGATTTTTCCCTCAATCAGTTTTTCTGCCACATTAAGATTCTCAACAACAAAGTTTTTGGCGGAAGCTGCCACGGTTTTGCGTGAGGGGCTGTAGACATCCTGCCAAGGACTTTTTCCGTCAACTATCAAGTCTTTTAATATCATCGCAGAAGCCATACTGTTAGTCATTCCCCATTTGCCATAACCGGTAGCGACGTACATATTGGAAGTGTTGGATGTGAAATGTCCCACATAAGGCAGTCCGTCCAAAGTCATGCAATCCTGGGTAGACCATCGGTAAGGAATATCCTCTACCGTAAAGGTTTCGCCGGCATAATCGATCAACGCCTCATAATGTTTGATTGTATCCTCTCCTTGCCCGGTTTTGTGGCTTTCACCGCCGATCAGTATAAGTTCGCTATCATCTGACCTTTGGCTGCGGATTGAGCGTTTTGGTTCTTCTATGGTTATATACATTCCACCGGGATAACTTTCCTTTGCCTTAATAGCAACGACATATGACCGTTCCGGATATATTCTTGTAAAGTATAGCCCGGCCTTATTGTAACAAGGGTAATGCGAAGCAATTATGATTTTTTGTGCAGTTACCTTCTTACCTTGGTTTGTAATTAAAACATAGTTACTACTATCTTCAATGTCTACAACCCTGCTTTGTTCAAATATTTGATTACCGCTTTTGGTAATTTCTTTTGCAAGAGGCAACAGAAATTTTCGAGGATGGAATTGTGCCTGGTTATCAAAACGTACAGCAGCTTTAATTGGGAAAGCTAAAGGTATTTCTTCGAGATAAGAGGCTTTTATGCCAAGGGAATCGGCAATCTGTGCCTCATCTTTTATCTTATCGATATACTCATCTTGCTGTGTATACACATATGCGGATTGGGGAACGAAATCACATTCGATATTATTTTCAGCTGCTATTTTTTCAATCATTCGAAGGGCAGACTCGTTGGCATCGGCATATTGTTCTGCGAATTCCCTGCCCATTTGTTTATTTATTTTGCTGTATATCAATTCATGCTGAGAGGTGATTTTTGCTGTGGTATGTCCGGTTGTGCCCTGTAAAATGCGGTCGGCCTCAATAACAGCTACTTTTACTCCATCTTTACTGAGTAAGTAGGCAGTGGAGATACCGGTAATACCTCCTCCGATAATTGCTACATCAACCTTTATATCCTCCTTTAAGATTGGATAATCAGTTTGATGAGTGGAAGCCATCCAATATGACTGGGGCGGTTTGGAAAAAATCTTTTGTTTTTCTATACTCATAAAAATTCCCTCCGATAATCCAGAATAATATTTATTCTTTGCAGGTAGATGCTGAAATATCCATAAAACAGGGGATGTTTCTCCGTGCTGGATTTGCCTGTTAGAAACTTCGCAGATATAATAATGATTGAAAACACGAAGCAAAGGGGTATTTTTATGGGAGAAAGAAAACTGGATAAGCTGTTTGGCATTAGAACAGTGGGTATAAGGGAGTGGCCAGATAATAAAATTCAATACAATCGTTATGAACCAACGCCATACAAGGCTTTAGATGAACTTGCTGAAAATTATAGGTTTAGAGATGTTAATAAAGTTGTAGATTTTGGATGCGGTCGGGGCAGAGTAGCCTTCTATTTGCATAACCGTTTTCATCTGCCGGTAACAGGAATAGAAGCCAATTACAAAACCTACGAAGAAGCACTTCAAAATAAGGCGATTTACAGATTAAAGGCGGAGCATATTATTGCACCTATCAAATTTAAATATGGTCTTGCTCAGCATTATAAAATTGACAAGGAAGATAACTGTTTTTACTTCTTTAATCCCTTCTCCGTGCATATTTTTAGAAAAGTTGTTTATAACATTTTGCGTTCTGTAGAAAAAGACAGAAGAACAGTGGATTTGATTTTTTATTATCCTATATCTGAGTATAAAGAGTTCCTTACCAGTACACCCTTTACAATGACAAATGAAATAAGGGTGCCTGGGGGAAGTGATAAAAAAGAAAAGTTTATTATATACCGTAAAACAGAGAACCGTCCCCCGTTCTAAAACAGAGAACCGTCCCCCATTCTAAAAAGAATTTTATATCACTTTTACATATTGACAAATATATCGGCAGGTAATATATTAAATATATCGGATGACGATAGATTGGGAGGTGATATATTTGAATAATGGTTTGCCGTTGACTGAAGCAATATTTTATATTCTGCTCGCTGTAAGAAAGCCCAATCATGGATATGGAATTATTCAGGAAGTCAGTGAAATTACCGGGGGGAGATTGTTGCTCGGTCCCGGTACATTATACGGTGCTATAAATTCTTTGATATCAAAAAAATGGATAAAGCTTTACAGCGAAGATAAAGCTTCAAGAAAGAAGAAGGAATATTTGATTACAGAGGATGGTAAAGAGGTCTTTTATAAAGAGGTAAAACGATTGGAGGAACTTATCCAAAACTCTAAATTAATGGAGGGATCGATATGAAAAAATTCAGAATATTTTATGATAAAGATGAAGAACAGAAATGACTCCAAAAAATGTCATCAGACGGATGGGCCTTAAATAACTTTTTCTTAGGGGTATATACCTTTGTTCCGAGCGAGCCGGGTGAATATATCTATCAAATTGATTTACTTGACGAACACGGAGACAAAAAAGATTTTTTTGCCTTTTTGGAAGACAGCGGTGTTGAAGTGGTTTCACAATGGTATAGATGGATATATCTCAGAAAAAAGGCTGAGGAAGGTTCCTTTGAAATGTATACGGATATTGATTTAAAAATTAATCAGTACAAAAGAATTAAGAATTTATTTCAAGCGTTTTTGATACTGGAAGTCATATGCTTTCTAATAGAAATTTATGCAGCATTAACTACAAGAAAACCTTTATTTTGGTTTTTTACAATACTTATAGGTATTATCATTCTGGCTTTTTTGCGTATGGTATGGAAATGCGATTGGAAAATTGAGCAATTGGAACAGGAAAAATAGGGAGGATATTAACTGTCTTAAGGCAAAATCATATTTTATAAATAAATATTCGACCGAGTTGGTAATTCCTTATCCGCAATTTCGCCGTCCGCCGTTACGTTTGTCTTTTTAATAAATCTTTTCCAGCGTCTTTAACGTCAGTTGTTCGTTCATATTTCCGTCAAAGAGGCTGAAAGCGAGAGGAATACCATCTCCGTCCATGAATAAACCCATTTGAATGATAGGGTTAGGTTTGTGATCTTTGCTTGCTCCATAATTCGGTTGAAAGGAGCTGATTTTAATTAAGAATAACCTCCGCTACTTTAATTATAACATAGTAAAAACATATATTATAGACTATTTATTTAGTGGACCACGGTAAAAGCATGAACCCATCTCCTGCCAATACTCTCACAAGAGAGTTTTTTAAAATGCCATTTCAGCATTTAATATTCAGGCAAGAAAATCATTTTTTAAGAAATGCCCC
>JAAYTO010000146.1 GCA_012523755.1 Clostridium sp.
GCGGTAGAATCTTGCTCTTAAAAAGTGACGGTTTCCGGGCTGTCCGCTCACTATCCGCCATGCGGGGCTTGCTTTATTGCGTTCCGGCGAAAAATTCCCTCGACACCTTTAGTGCCGCAAAGAAGAACTTTGCCAAAGCTGCGGAAATATTTCTCCCTCTAATACCTACAAAACTGAAAAAAGCAAAATGGACGTTGATTTGCAAAAATATCTCCCTATTCCTTACAACACCACACAAGCCGGAATAGGCGGAGATTTTTGGAAATTTCTTTCTATCCCCTTTGCACAGCATAGTACCGGCAGTTTTCAAAAATGCAAAAAATAAGCGCAAAAAAACAGGAAACCTTTTTGTGATTCCCTGTTTTCGCATTTTTCCATTTGTGTATGACGATTATTAAGTTTTCAGATGCTTATCATAATTCTTGAATCGGTATGCCCATTACCTGTCCGGGCAATTCTTTTTATCCATTTGATGTTCCATGCTTTTCCTTCTTTCTATCAAGACTACAGCCTCCAAAACAAATAGCAACACCAAAGATACACTTGTTTTGAATTTACTGACTGTTTTCAATTTCGTTTTCTATAAAATAATTTGCTATTTCAAAAGCCCTTATCCGCCTTTTCGCCAAAGTAATTTGTGACTTATATCTCTCTGGATTTTCTTTTGCTTCAAAGGTTATAATGGTTTCTCGTAATTTATGCAATGTTGAATCAATTTGCCTTTTTGCTTCAATTAAATCTTCCTTAGTATATTCCATTATTACCCTCCATAACTTCTGATTGTTGTCGTCTTGGCTATTATATGTCTTTTCTTCCCAAAATGCTATAGACTTTTATACTTCTTGTTCATCAAAGCGAAACTTGAATAGAGCGGCGACAAGCCGGGATTCTATACTGTCCTCGGTATCTTTGTTGACATGTCCGTTTTCAAGGGTGGCGCACCGAATCCTTTTTTTGTAATGCTGTAAAACTTTTTCCACGGCTTCCGGTTCTCCATTCAAAATAGATTCTCCTTTTACGATAAAATTTCTTACTGGGGTAACACGCAAAAGGTCATGTTTCCTTTTGAAACATATGCCGAACCTTGTCTAAACGGCTGTTCGGGCGGCGTGGCTGAAATACAGGCTCGCCGGAAGTTTCCTGATACCCTTTTAATTCTGTAATGCAAACACTTCTTCCATTGGTATAAAAATTCAAATCATTCCTATATTCACCGATACAACGGGCAGGGATTTCCCCCTTAAAAATAACTTCATCTTTTTCAAGTCTGGTTGATTCAATGATTGCGCAATACTTTGGTGCGTCATTATAAGCCCGTGAAAGATATTCCTGCGGTGCAAAAAGGGTAAAAGAAAGGTATGGTTCCAACAGCTGTGTCCCTGCTTTTTTCAATGCCTGCTCCAACACGACAGGCGCAAGAAAACGAAAATCAGCGGGGGTGCTGACCGGGCTGTAATAAACTCCATAATCAAAACAAATTTGGCAGTCTGTCACTCCCCAGCCATATAAGCCCTGCTCCATTCCATAACGCACACCCTCCATGACGGCATTTTGAAAACTTTGGTTTAAATAGCCGAGAGATACCTCGCTTTTATATTGTGTTCCGCTTCCAACAGGAAGCGGTGTTACAGTCAGACCAATAGATGCCCAAAACGGATTCGGCGGCACTTCAATATGAATCGTGCAGCTCGCTTTTTTTTGCGGTCTTTCCAGATAAATAACCGAAGGCTCTTTCATAGCCACGCCCACATGATATTTTTCTTCTAATAGCGAACAAATAACTTCTAACTGTACTTTTCCCAAAAAAGATAACATAATCTCATGGGTAACAGTATCAATGTCAAAATGCAAAAGAGGGTCTGTATCAGCAATCTCTGCGAGGGCATTTAACAGGGCTTCCCTTTGCTCCGGCTTTTGAGGCTCTATCGTTGTCCGAAGTAATGGCATGGGATTATCAATCCGTGTTTTGTTAGGCAGGAGTTTTTCATTTCCCAGAATGTCGTTCAGTTTCAAAGTATCATCAGCTAAAATAACAATTTCTCCCGGACAGGCATGGTCAGCCGGGACGATTTCACCATTTGACGGAATACACATTTCTGTAATCTTTATTTTTTTCTTTTTTGACAGCAGCAGGGTATCCCGTAAATGGAGCGTCCCATGA
Source organism: Clostridium sp. (assembly GCA_012523755.1). Taxonomy (GTDB): domain Bacteria; phylum Bacillota; class Clostridia; order Acetivibrionales; family Acetivibrionaceae; genus Hungateiclostridium. The sequence continues at coordinate 2,162 of JAAYTO010000146.1, forward strand.
TACAGGCGTAAATAAGAAAGCCGTTTTTTCCGCTCTGTATACTCAACCTTAAAAACATATCCACATAATTCAGACTGAATATCGTCTGTTTCTGTAATGAAAGTTTCTGTAATCGCTTCAATCAGTTTTTCTGTTCCTAAATTGTCTTTTGCACTCCCATGATAAACAGGAAACAAAGAGCAGCATCTGGTTCTTTTGCACTTTTCATATTGTAATTCCTGTATATCCAAAGAATCCTCTGCAACATATCGTTCTAATAGTTCATCGCTTCCGGAAATAATCATATCCCATTTGTCCAAATCAGAAATATCGGTCATGGATATTTTGGGCGACAGGGAAACCTCCTGCATGACAATCATATCACTGGTAAGTTTGTCTTTAATGCTTTGGTAAACACGCTGTAGGTCGATTCCATTTTGGTCTATCTTATTTATAAAGATAATTGTCGGAATGTTCATTTTCTGAAGCGCATGGAATAATATACGCGTCTGTGCCTGTACGCCGTCTTTTGCCGAAATGACTAAAACAGCTCCGTCAAGGACAGATAAAGCACGGTATGCTTCGGTTAAAAAATCCATATGACCGGGAGTGTCCACAATATTGATTTTATAATCATTCCAGCAAAAAGAAGTAACTGCTGTCTGAATGGTAATTCCCCGCTGCTGTTCCAAAATCATAGTGTCTGTTCTTGTAGTCCCTTTATCCACGTTTCCCTGTTCCGCAATCGCTCCACTGGTGTATAGCAGACTTTCCGTCAATGTTGTTTTTCCTGCGTCTACGTGGGCAAGAATGCCAATATTGATTATTTTCATGTGATTGTCCTCCTTTTACAGCCCGAAAGGGCACAAAAATCCCCAGCAGTAAAATACTTTTACCACTGGGGATTATAATTTGCGGACATACACATATACAGCATACACCTATTTGTGA
>JAAYTO010000147.1 GCA_012523755.1 Clostridium sp.
GACTTTATATAGCAACAGAATATCTTATAAAGATTATACCGACTATGGATTTATTTTAAAATTTCAACCGGGACGTTTTGAAATAACAATTAAAGAAGGGGAAACAATTATTGAAACCATAGAAATAGAAGACGATACATATACCTCAGGTAAATTTGGTTTTTACAACTGTTCTCAGGAGAGGGTAAGATATAAAGGATTTCAAAGGGAAGAGCTTACAAGAGGTGAATACGTATACAATGTTGAAGTTTTAAACAATAGTGGAGATATGCTGAAGTATTCCTTAATAGAATCTCCAAGCACAATGCAGATTGATAAAAATACAGGAAAAATAACCTGGCTTTTAACAGAAGAAGATGAAGGGGAACATGAAGTAACAGTTAAGGTGGAAAATGAAGAGGGGTTATATGATACACAAAGCTTTACAATAAGAGTTGTAACAGATGCTGTTCCACCAACTGTGCCAGGAGATTTAAATATTATAGAAAAAGATGAGACATCAGTTACATTAAATTGGAAAGCATCTTATGACAATGTAAAGGTTAATGGGTACAACATTTATAGAGATGGTGAAATAATAGCTACTGTAGATGCATCCACTTTAAATTATACGGACTTTGTTGAAGTAGGTGCATACAGGTATACTGTAACAGCTTTTGACCCATCTAAAAATGAATCGGATGGCAGCAATGAAGTGGTTTTTGACTGTGAAAAGCCTACAAAACCTGAAAATCTTATTAAAACAGATGCTACAATTACAACAATTACATTGTCCTGGGAACCATCTGAAGACTTGACAGGAGTAAAGGGGTATAAAGTTTACAGAGATGGTGAAATGATTGGTGTTGTAGAAGAAGAAACTTTTACAGATAGAGGTTTAGAACCAGAAACTACATATACATATGCTGTAAAAGCATTTGATGACTATGAAAATGAGTCAGATATAAGCGAGGAATTACCGGCAGCAACCAAAAAGGATAATGAACCTCCAACTATTCCGCAAAACTTACGGATTTACCTTCAAACAGGAACATCAGTAATTTTTAATTGGAGTGAATCGGAAGACAATTTTAAAGTAGCAGGATATGAAATTTATAGAAATGGTGAGCATATTGGAAATTCTGAAGTTCCAACCTATACAGATACAGATGTTTCTACAGGTACTACTTATATCTATGCTGTAAGGGCATTTGACGGTGCAGGTAATTATTCAGATTACAGCAGTGAACTCATTGGGATTCCTATGATGCCCAAAATTTTAAGTACTGAGCCTTTAGGTGAAGAGACAATAGGAGGATTGTCAGAGAAAGTATATGTGTACTTTTTAGACAGTGGCAATATGACAGGTTCTAGTGCTTCTTTTGAGTATTCTCAAGACGGAACCACATGGTCAAAATTTGATAGTGAAGTTCATGGTCCGAACAGAAAGAATTCCACAACCCTCTATTTCTATAGTCATTGGAATTTAGAGCCTTTAAAGAGTGGAGATTATATGGTAAGGTACACAGTTTATGATGCTGACGGAAACAGGGATGAAAGGATACTTTCATATAGTGTAGACCGTACACCACCTGAAAAGGTTAAAAACGTAAATGCCATATCAGATCCATCTTCAGTAACACTTACATGGGATGCTTCTGCGGAGGGGGATGTAAGTTACTATAATATATACCGTTCTGTAAATAATGAAGAATCTTTTGACTTATTTAAAAAAGTAGATGACCGTGCAACAATATTATATACCGATAGGGAAATTTCACCAAAGACTACCTATTACTATTACATTACAGCAGTGGATATATTCGGACAGGAAAGTGCTAAATCTGAGATGGTGGAAATTACTATACCTGAAGATAATATTGCTCCTGTTATTTTGGGAATATCACCAATTAATGAGACTACATTTGGGAGAAGGGCCAAAATTACAGTCAGAGCAGAGGACAATATGAGTATTTCAACCATAACTCTTCAGTATTTTGATGATTTAGAGGAAGTTTGGACAGATATTGAGACAATTGAGGCATCACAAATAGCAACTTTCACATGGGATAATATCCCTGTAAAGGGTGAAGTAAAGGTAAGGGCAATAGCAAAGGATGGTTCTGGCAATATAAGTGACGGAACACCTGTGCGTACATATTATATTAAAGACGAAGGACCGGAAAAAATAACAGGTTTAAATGCCACCCCTTATACTACCAATATTCTTCTTAGATGGAATGATATTTTTGATAGTAATTTTGCATACTTTTTAGTGGAGCAAAAGGATTCTTTAGATGGGGAATACAAAAAAGCAGGAACTGTAAATGACAAACTTGGTATGAATATTACAGGATTACTTCCTGAAACAACATACTATTTTAGAGTGGCTGTATATGATATTTACGGAAACAAAGGTGAGTATTCAGACGAATTGGCGGTTACCACTGCTTCCGATACAGAGTCTCCAGTTGTATCTTCTCTGTCTCCTTCACCAGGATATTATTCAAATGTAATTCCTCTTAAGGGAACAGCTGTAGATAATGTGGGAGTTACTGCATTTGTATATGAGATATCCCAAGATAGGGAGAACTGGACTCAGATAACAAGTATAATAACAGATGGTGCACCTAAGACTGCCAGAGTGAGCTATGATTTAGATATTACATCTTATTCAGATGGAGTATATTTTATAAGAGGTATAGCTTATGATGCAGCAGGTAATGTATCTAAGGATAATTCTTTTGTGGAGTATAGAATTGACCACACTTCCCCAAAAGCTCCGAAAGGTGTTGAAATAATAAATACACAAGGAGATATTACCATAAGATGGGAGTCGGGAGAAGAGTCAGATATCAGATACTACAAAGTATATAGGTCTCAAGATGAGGAAGCTTCTTATAATATAGTGGCAAATAAATTATCCTCTTTAGGATATGTTGACCGTAATGTAGAAATGGGTAAGACATATTATTATAAGATATCCGTTGTTGATATGGCAGAGAATGAAAGTGAAAAATCAGATGCTGTTTATGCGAAGTTAGAAAAAGATACCGTACCACCTGAAATTCTCAGTATAGCACCAGGTGACGGGCAAAGCCTAGGTTTAAATCCAACTATAGGAGTTTTGGCATCTGACAATTATAAACTGGCACAGGTTACTTTAGAGTACTATGACGGCGATGAATGGGTGCTTATAGGAAGTGAAAATATTGATGTTTACAGTAAAGTGGTATCTTTTAAGTGGGATACATCAGGCTTAACAAATGGTGAATATAGTTTAAGGGCTATGGCAAAAGATCAATCAGGAAATGAAAGTGAATACTATATATTAAGTTATAATTTAAATGTTGAACCACCAGCAGTTCCTGAAGTTATTGCTACACCTGGGGACTGGAAAGTTGAACTTTCATGGACAGTAGAAGATGAAACTGACATTGCAGGATTTTACGTTTATAGGAGCAATGTATCAGGAGGGTCATACCAAAAAGTTAAAGCAACAAAGGATAAAAACTTTACAGATGAAATGCTTATGCCAGGAAGAAGTTATTACTATGTAGTGGAATCTATAGATATTTATGGGAATAAAAGCAGGAGCAAAGAAGTATGGGCTATTCCAGATGATAATGATCCATACCCTCCTACAGCTGATGCAGGGGAAGACCAAGTTGTAACTGAAGGCATGGAAATACTCTTTGATGGAACAAAATCTAAGGACAATGATAGAATAGATAGTTATTTATGGGATTTTGGAGATGGTACAAAAGGTTATGGTGCTACCCCTTCTCATACTTATATAGAAGAAGGAGTTTATGAGGTGACTTTAACTGTATATGACCCATCTGGAAATAGTGATACAGATACAATTAGTGTAAAGGTTTCTTCTCCTCGTGAAGTTGGAGTAATGGAAGTAAGAGTTATTGATGAAGCTACAGGAAAACCAATAAAAGGAGCAAGCGTTTACATAGACTTCCCAGAGGATGTTCCATCAAGATTTACAACTAATAGTGATGGAATAGCGTATATAGTTGGAGATGTGGGTAGATATTATGTTGCTGTATATAAAGAAGGTTATTTACCAAAAGATACAAATGCCTATTTGCATCAATATCAGGCATCACATGTAACAATAACAATAAAAAAGGGAGAACTGGTTGTAGGTGAATTAAATGTACGCCGTATGGAATTAAGCGAGATAATAGATGCGGGTATTGACGTAAATGCACCTGAAAATCAGTATGTATATGAATTTGAAATAACACTTGAATTTGAAAAGAAACCATTGCCTAAGATTTACATTACAACAAATGGTTATGGAAATATTATTAATACAGGCGGATGGGTAGGAGAACCAATTAAATTTAAAGATGATTATGAAGTCACAGTACAACCAGCTGTCATACCTCATAATCGTCCTGATGTACCTCCTACAATTGCATATTTGGTAATTCCAGGAAGAATAAGCTGGCTAAAAGAATTTTTTGAGGTTGGTTTGACATTGACAAATATGGCAGAACCTCAATTTGTAATAGAGGATGCTAGTGCAACGCTAAACTTACCTGTGGGATTGGTTTTGGCTCCAACAAAAGACCAACAGTCTCTTTTAGTAGACATAGGTTAAATTGCAGGTGGAGAAACTAAAGAAATTAAGTGGATTATTCGCGGCGATAAAAAAGGAGATTATAATCTTGAAGCTTATTTTAATGGTACATTAATGCCATATAATGATCCTGTAAATGCAGTGTTTAAAACAAAAGAGCCTTTGAAAGTACTGGCAGGGGATGCTATGCACTTAAATGTACTAGCTGAGAGTGCAGCTTATATAGGAGAAGAGTATAATGTATTCTTCCAGCTAACCAATACATCAGATTTTCCAGTATATAATTTGAATTTTGAAGTTGATGGTAAATCCTATACAGATTCACCTAAGCTACATAGAGTATCAGGTGAAAGCATTAAAGAAAATGTCATATATAAAGTTAAATCAGGGGACGTAATAGAAATTCCAGTACTAATGCCTGGAGAAAGTGTATGGATTGATTATACTACAATAGCTGATTTTGAAGGTAATCCATCAAAATATTATTATGTACTGACTAACTCATATGTGGAAAAGAGAGGTATAGAAATACCAACTACAGTAAAAACCATACCAAGTCATATGTATAAGTATCGTTTAATAACACCTATGGGGACTAGTGTTGTAAGTAAGAAAGAAGATATATCAATAACAATGGGAAGAGTTATAGGTTCAGGAAATACAGTTATTACTGTACATGATAATGTAAAGGAGATAGAGACAGAAGGCAAAACATTTTTACCTGTTTACTATGGTGTTACAACTACAGCAGATATTGAAGGAGATTCAATAGTAGAAATAAGCTATGACATAACAGGGTATGAAAAACATAAAAACAATTTA
>JAAYTO010000148.1 GCA_012523755.1 Clostridium sp.
CTCCCTTTGTATAATTTCTTACCCATTTAGTATAACCCCACTTTTCATTATCTATGGGTAACATCTTACTACAAAGGCTCAATAAAGTTTATCTGTAATTTATGCCATGGCTTAATCTTCCTTCATGATTTCACCGTGACTTTGTAAGGAGTACATTAAATAAAGGTGAAGGAAAATATGAAAGAAACTTAAGTTTTGCAGTTGCTTCACAATGTTTCTTTTACATTTTTCTTCACCTGATAATTGACCCGTCAACAGCGAATACATAAAAAATCAATGCACTTTCTTATGCCGGCACCCTATAATTTAAAATCTCAATTGTATCTGTTCGGTTCCTCTTTCATAATAGGAACATTCCACTCAACCCTTCTGCTCTCGTCTATTATACCCTGGTATACCTTTAATGTCTGCTTGGTAATCACATCCCAGTTATATATGCTATGAACCTTTTCCAGTGCCCTTTTCTTCATTTGCTCAGCCTTTTCCGGGTTGAAAAGTATTTCCAGTATGCTATCTGCAAGAGAGTTTGCATTCCCCGTATATGACTTCATTCCATCAACGCCATGCTCTACAATTCCCCCCAGTCCTCCAGTATCGGATACAACAACCGGCACATTAGCAAGCATTCCTTCAATAGCAACAATCCCAAAGGGCTCGTAAAGGCTTGGAAAAACTGCAACGTCTACACATTTGTATAGTTTCAAAAGATCCTCGTCACTTATGTATCCCGTAAAGCACACCTTACTTGCCACTCCCATTTCGTTGGCCTTCCACTTCAGATGGTCGAGCTGTGGACCTTTACCGGCAATCACGAATTTTACATCGTGATAATAATATGATACCTTAGGAACAGCATCTATTAATACATGCACTCCCTTTTCGTTTACCATTCTTCCTACAAAAAACACTATCTTTTCGTTGTCATTGGCAAACTTTCTTCTAAATTCAATATCCCTGTTATATCCATTAAATTTATTAAGATCAACACCATTTGGAATAACATTGACCTTATCCTCCGGAATATTGAATATCCCCCTAACCTCATTTTTCATATATTCACTGTTTACAATCAATCTCCAAGACTCAAAAGCCAGCCACCATTCCACATTGTTTATATACCTTTGGGTGTCATTATGTATTCCCCAATTTCTTCCATGTTCTGTGGCATGAATAGTAGCAACAAGAGGTATAGAGTATGAATGCTTTAAAACTCTTGCAGCAAAAGCCACCAACCAGTCATGTGCATGAATTATGTCAAATTTTCCGGTTTCATTAATTAGGCGAATAGCATACTCCACTATAGTAAAATTTAAATGAAGCACCCAATCAACAAAATTATTCGGGGTTACATCGTAGGAATGAATCCTGTGTACACTCACATATTCATCCCTTTCATAATCTTTCATCCCCATATCCCAACATGTTATAACATGAACATCGCATCCCTGTTCTCCTAATTTTTTAGCCAGACCATGAACAACTCTAGATATTCCTCCGACAATTCTAGGTGGATATTCCCATGAAAGCATTAGAATCCGCATAACATTCTCCTCCAAAGGTATTAATACTATGGAATAAGAAAATCACCAGTTGTCTCTTATTCCAAACTGGTCGTCAGTGTTATGAACAACTTTTTAACGGTTTTATAGGTTTTATATTAGTATACGCAATATAATCTTTTTTATAGTGAAAGATTAAAACTTAAAGCAAAAAATATTTGGTAACTTAAAACTGCAGGTTAGTAACAAAACCAAAAAATATAAAAAAACAGTGCAGCTTTATCTGTTGTTTTAAAAAACAATATATCAACAGATTCGTCACTGCACATAAAATTCCTGCTTTTTTAATTGTTTCTTTTAATAGTTTTTTTACATTCTCTTTGCACTTTCATAAGCCAGCTCGGAACGCTCGCACTCTTCATCATACAAGGTAACCTGATAGCACAGCTTGCTTCCTTTCATCCTTTCAGATGCATAACACAACCCATTTGTCCTGATATCTAAAAAAGGTTGATCTATTTGTTCAGGATCACCAATCAAAACTATCTTGGTTCCAACCCCGGCTCTTGTAATAATTCCTTTAACCTGCTTGGGTGTAAGATTCTGGGCTTCATCAATTATAATCCATTGCTTCACAATAGATCTTCCTCTGATAAATGCAATCGCTTCCGCATTGATTATTTTCCTGTCGAATAGTTCATCAACTTTATCCCTCAGCTCTTTTTCACTGGAATACCTTTCATTCTCGTCATTATCAATCAGCACCTCCAAATTGTCTATCACAGGTCGTAAGAAAGGAGCTATCTTATCCTGTTCGCTTCCTGGGAGAAATCCGATATCCTCATCCAATCTAACATTGGGTCTGCAAACAAGAATTTTTCTATACAGCTTTCTCTGTTCAATCATAATCTTGTGTAAACCTACTGCAAGAGAATAGAAGGTTTTTGCAGTACCTGCAGGCCCTTTAATAATTACGAGAGGTGCCTTATCGGCATCGGTCATTAAAGCCTCCTGCATGAATTTCTGCCCCGCATTTCTCGGTGCCACACCAAAAGGCCGCTCCTGCAAAAAGAACAAAGGTACTATCCCTTTTCCATCAAAACGTCCTAATGCAGTGTGTTTTTCATTTGTGAATGAATGGATTATAAGAAATTGATTTATTACCAATAAAGGACTTTCCATTTTATCGCAATCAGCATTAAAACAAGAAACATCTTCAGAGCTTAAAAAACCTTTAGCATAAAACTCATTGAGCTTTTCTTCTGTAGTATATACATCCAGCCTTCCTTTATATTGTTCATCATACACAGGGACCTGTTCTGCAAAAAAATCCTGGGCCACAACCCCTAATATATCAGCTTTTATCCTTTCAAATATATCCTTCGTTACTAAAAAAACATTTTCGCCTTGTTCCTGCAACCCTTTACATACTTTAAGTATCTTGTTATCGTTATTTGATTCGTCCCAGCTTTCCGGAAGTTTTATGTTGCTGCAATTCAACTCAACCCGCAAGATTCCTCCATTTTTAAGCTTTACACCTTTATTAAGGTTCCCTTTTGTCCTAATTTCGTCCAGAATTCTTGCCGCATGACGGGCGTTTGCCCCCAGTTCTGTATTGTCCTTTTTAAACTTATCCAACTCCTCAAGCACCACTTCCGGGATTACAATATCGTTTTCTCCGAAAGAATATAACGCATATGGGGTTTGAAGCAATACATTTGTATCAAGAACGAAGGTTTTTTTCAATATTCATCGCCCCTATCCTTATTGAATTTTAATGCATTTACTTTCCCTAATTTAATTATATCATAATAAATATCGGCAAAAATAAATCTATTATAAAATATGGGTGCATTAAATAAATGTGAAGAAAAATATTCCAGAAACTTAAGTTTTGCAAGCAAAATATATATCATAATTTAAATTTATTTTTTTATAGAACTATTTTCCCTTATAAAAATTGAATATATTATACTATTCGCATGGGAGCAAATGACTACATCATTTGAATACGAAAGCATGTTATTATATATTTAGAAGAACCTATACAATCATAGCATGGTGCCAAAAAAAGAAGAAGCATATTAGTATGCAGATGGAAGGGTGTGTTAAATGATGCATTCCAGCAGCATTACACTTGACAGCTACCCCCAATGGTATAGGGTTGAAAAAGATACTGAAAATATAATAAAGAAGCTTACGTCTATTAAAGAGCTGAGCCTATATTTAAATAATCCAGATGAGTATATCCGCCGTCTTGCAGTATTAAGAATAAATGAGTTAAGGCTTAAGGACTCTGTTATTTATCTTAAGGAATTACTTGACGACCCTTTGGAAACAAACAGCAATAAAGAACTGGCGGCTTGGACAATTAAAGTAATATGCCTGCATTGGAATAACGACATATTTATAACCAATAAATACCTCAACAAATATTCAGGGAAGGAAAAGTATACCGATATAATTAAGATAAACATCAAAGATGAGCTACCATCCCTAAAATTCGACTTCACTTCCTCCATGTTTAATACAGAACTTATGATGGAAAATAATGAAATAAGGAGCAGTAAGGAAATTGAAATTGATTTGCCGTTTTCAATTAAGGAATGGTTTTCTCAATACTCAAGTGATATATTAAATGATCTGAAAAGCATAGCAAGGAGGCTTCCCATCTTACTGTTCAAGTCGCTAAAATTTGTTGTGCTTTTGATTGTTTCAGTTGCTATAAAAGCAGCCAAAAGGATAAAGGCTTTCATTTCAGGGCTTCGGTTAAATTCTAGAGCTAAGAAAGGCACAACTGTTGAAGGTTCTGATAAAGCCTTTCCATCCCCCCTTCGCACCTATAAATACAATTTATCACAACTCGAAGAAATACAACTGCTAAGGGGAGCATACAACATGTCTATGGGTTTTGAAGACAATAAAAAAGAAACGTTGGGCTTGATTAAATACATAAAAAAAGTTGTATTCTATATATTTTATGTGATTTTTTCACCAATCAGGTTCATCAATAAGCATAGAAAGCTGGCACTTGCAACGGCTATTTTGCTCTATTGCTTTTTCACATTTACTCCAACGGGAAAAATCCTTATTTACAATTATACCGGGCTCGACCTTATGGACGAACAGATTAGGATTTATTATGCTTCTAAAGAAATTCTGACCTATGTCATAGATGAGGTGCAAAACCTATTGGGTTTCCAAACCCTTTAAGGTCTATTTATTTTAAATTGGAGGTTGATAAGATGAAGGATGCCAACCTGCAAAAAAGGACAGAATTAGCCCTTTCCATGCTCAACAGCTTGAAGGAGGTTTATTCTGAATTAAAAGAGCTGTCTTCCTGTATTGAAAGCAATTCAGGTGAATTTTACCAAAATCTGTTCAACTCGTCCAAGATCGAGATACAAAGCGATGTAGAAGACTATAAAGCTAATACTGAAAGAATCAGAGAATTGAACCTAAATGCAACCGAGATAATAAACCAATGGTATGACTTTATAAAGGATAGTAATGAAATAAAAAAAGTATCCTTTCCGGTAAAATTGTACTTAAAAAAGAAGAAGGTTAAAGACAGTATCACAAAGATAAACAAAGAAATATCCAATTTATTAATAGAAAACAGGTTTATTCGAGAAAAAATCATAAATTGGGAACAGGAGCTTAGTGTAAAGGCTCTGCAGAAAATAAAAACCGGCGATGAGTTCGACAGGTATGATGGGCTGATAAGAAAAAAGGATTATCTTATTTCCGAACTCAAATACCTGCTTGCTACTTTTCCTGATATGAAGTCCTTAGAATTCAGTATTGAGGACATTGACCAAGTTATTGACAAGCTAAACAAAAGTGATGAAAAATATTCCAAAAGCTTAAGTTTTGCAAGTACGCAGCCAGCAAATACATAAAAAAAGATTAATATACTTTCTAATGCAGTAAAAAAAACAACTGCCGCTTAAGGGCAGTTGTTTTTTTACTTAGTAAGATTTCACTAACCATATTTATTTCAAAGTTTCACTTTGCGATAATCTATAATACATAGCAAACTACTGATAAAGCAATATAACTGCCATCATCACCAACGGCTCATCCCCGACGGCTTCAATGGAATGGGAAGCACCGTCACCGGTAAGCACACCGTCACCGGATCCCACTTCTGCGGTTGTCCCGTTATCGTTTACCATTCCCTTGCCGCTGATTATATAGAATATCTCTTCCTCATCGACATGGGGGTGAAGACCTATCGATGAACCCGGCTCAATGGTTATCTTTGCACATAATCTGGCCTTACCCTTAAGCTCCTCCTTTTTAAAAATATGCAAAATCTCTACGGATCCCTTTCCACCCCGCATTTGCTCCTTTATTTCCTTAACCATGTCTTTTGCCCTTTTAACCATAAAATCACCTCATTTTCAGCATTTTGTTCCTACCGTTACCATGTTGCTAATATATGGACATTATTTTAATATATTGCACAGGATATTTCAACATAAAATGGTATAAAAGCAAATTACGTATACCATATTTTTTCATGGTTTGCCCAATCATTTCAGTATTTCAATAGACCATACTGGAATAATTACCGTTATTTAACCATTTTCAATGTTAATGTTCTTCCTAAGCAGATTATTCAAAAAATGAGTATACTTCACCATCTTAGGTTTTGGATAACCTGTTAAAACTGTTTCTTTCTCATCACTTTCATAAACATCAGAAACATCAATTTCCTTCCCGAAAGGATTGTATTTTAGTCCAAAAAACTGCCTGAACATAATCATTTCTCTCCTTCCATGATTGTTGTAAAAGAAATTATCCGTTTTGATTTTTGTGTATCGATAGATGTTACAGAAATTTCGTTGCCTTGTAAATTTACTGTTAACTCAGGATTTTCAGGTCTTCCTCTTCGCTTCATATGAGCTTCTGATAAAAAACACCGTTGCAAAAACAAATGATAAGAGAACAGATTCAAAATCAAAAGGATTTTTAAAAAAGAAGGCGTTTTAGAAACTGATAATAATTTAAGAGTGTATTCAAATGAAAACTACATACAAATTGGAGGTAACAAAGGGGTGTATTTTCGTTCATATTTCTATGTAACAACGCCTTATGTATGGTATAATTATTTATATAAATAAGGTGGTGTGAATATATGAAAGATTGGTCGATTTGGTCTGTTATAGTTGCTTCAATTTTTGCATTAATAACCTCAATCTATAGTCTTTATAATGGTGGAAACAAGAAAACAAATACTATTTCAATTGTTATATTTAGTTTTATTCTAATAACTGGAATAATACGCTTGGTTTGGATAAATTTTAGATAAGGGGCATAATAGCCCCTTATTTCGTGTGCCCGGCATGGCCAACAACTTGGTGCTGAAAGTCCACTACGGGCTTGGTAGTAGGAACCGTTAGCCAAGAGCAAGGGTGTCCATGGTGACATGGAATCTGAAGGAAGCTGGAGGCAAAATCCTGAACCGACGAACAGAAATCACATCAGGCTGAAGTAGAGCGGATGAGTTTGCGAAACAAAACGAAGTCCAATACTACCCGAACTCTACACGGTAAATGTGGCAGTTACATGGGAGGAAGGTTGTTGTTCTTACCTAGAGAGGTCTCATGGACATGGGAAAACAGAGTATGAACCATGGTTGAAACAAGGTTTGCCATGAGAAGTCAGCAGAAGCATAGTACTATGAGAAGCTAGCGTGAGTTTATTATGAAACAGCATAAGAAAATCCTAAAATTCGGTTATTTCAAGCATTACAAGACATCTTTAGATGTATACACTAAAGCCTTGTATCTGGATATGATGGATTTGACCGGCCTTTCAAGCTCTTCACGGTTCCGTTTTTTGCTGTTGGGTTTTGAAATCATCCGGTTCAGCTTGCTTATCGCCTCATCGCAGCTTGCCAGCATGGTGTGTATCCCTCGAATTTGTCCTTCTTTCAGCTTGTCTAAGATAGCAACAACAACGGTCATATCCCTGCCCCATATGTTTTTAAAGGTACGATATGCCATAATGCTCTTTCCATTGACCACGGTTTCCTCAAGTCTTGTGGATGCCTCTTCCACTAGGCTTTTGTGATGGTAGGGCGTCAGAGCTCCCACATACTTCATACCAAGGGATTCTACCAATTCTATATTCTTTTTTGAGTTGTTCCCGCGGTCAAAAACAATAGTATAGTTCTGAACATTGACTCCGACAGCTTCCAACCGGTTCTTTATTTTCTCCATTACCGAACTGAAGACTTTGGCATCGTTCATGTTCCCTTCATAGGAGTGATGGAACAAGGGAATCATATCGTCTCTGGTTACAACAAGAGCCAGTACAATTTGACGAAGGTCCATACGTTTTTGCTTATTCTTGTCTCTTTTTGCAATATGGCATCTGCTGTTCGTTGTATTGATATATGTGTAGAAGTTAGTGGTGTCATAAAAAAGAGAATCCATTTTTATGCTGTAATGACGTAGTGTGTTTTCAAGAAGTTGGCGTTCTGCACTTTCTATAGATTCTGCAGGGAAAGTATCCATGGCATCCTGGAAATGCTGGCAGTCCACCTTCGAAAAATTTGTGCGTAACAAATACTCAAGGCTTGTTGTACGAGCCCAATGAGCCCATCCATTTTTGCTGGTTATTATACAGGCATGTCCAAGTGCCGCCAGCATCAAAGAAGCCCCTGCAGTCATGTTGTTCCTGATTGGTTTTTCTGCCATACATTCTTTTGTAGAATGCACAAATCCATTTAACACATGGCATATGTCAAGTTCAGAGGCAACTTGAAGCAGTTTAGCGACCAAGCCATGCGAATAAGACTTTAACTTGAGAGAATCTCTGACTCCATGAAGTCTTTTAAGATTGTTTCAAAAATTTAAATTTTGTGATAAACTCACGCTAGATGATGAATATCTTGAATACATTTTTTCAATAATTTTAGATAAGAGAAAAAATGTAGGTTATTGGGTATATCCTTGTCCGGACTACTTGGTTTTAGAAAGAGGTATGCGTACAGATAAAGATAATTCCGGGCATTTCAAGTTCAATGTCATAGTAATACCGGAATACATTTCTTATGATTGTAACCCTGCCGAAATACAAATGTTAAAACGGCATTTTTAAAAAAACCTCTTGTGAGAGTATTGGCAGGAGATGGGTTCATGCTTTTACCGTGTTTTCTTAGCCACGGTGAAATCATGAAGGAAGATTAAGCCATGGCATAAATTACAGATAAACTTTATTGAGCCTTTGTAGTAAGATGTTACCCATAGATAATGAAAAGTGGGGTTATACTAAATGGGTAAGAAATTATACAAAGGGAG
>JAAYTO010000007.1 GCA_012523755.1 Clostridium sp.
GATTGTTCCCTCTATTAAAGCTGTTGTCTCTTTTGCAGCATCAGCACTTCTTGAGGCAAGATTTCTGACTTCTTCTGCCACAACAGCAAAGCCTTTGCCGTGGTGACCGGCTCTTGCGGCTTCTACCGCAGCATTTAGTGCGAGGATATTTGTCTGGAATGCTATTTCATCTATAACTTTTATTATCTTTGAGATGTTTTGTGAGGATTCATTTATGGTATCCATTGCTTCTAGCATGGATTTCATTTGCTCGTTACCGTTTTGTGCATCATCCTTGCCTACAACCGCCAATTCACTTGCTTCGGTGGCGTTTAACGCATTTTGCTTAATGTCATTTGCAATTTCGGAAATAGTGGCATTCAGTTCTTGAATTGAGCTTGCCTGTTCAGTTGAAGCCTGTGCTAAAACCTGACTTGAGTTTGCGACCTGCTTTGCTCCTTCGCCCACTTGTTTGGCTACATTATCGATGTCAAAGATTACTTCGTTCAATGATGTTATAATTCTTTCAAGAGAATGCTGTATCTCCACAAAATCTCCTTTATAGTTAAGCTGAACATTTACATCGAGATTGCCTTTTGATATTTCCGAAAGTACATGGGATATTTCTTTTATGTAACTTGACAAGAGGGATATTGTATTGTTTAAGGCGTTCTTAATCTCCGCATGGCCTCCTTTGTAGTTGCCTTGAACACCTACATCAAGATTGCCTTCCGATACTTTCTCCAGCACTGTTTTTGCCTCGTTTATCGGGGCTATTACGGCATCTAAGGTATTGTTTATTCCTTCCACTATTTCTTTGTAAGCTCCTTTGAAGTTGTTTATATCTCCCCGGGCACTAAGATTGCCGTCGATAGCCTCATTTGTAAGTTTAGCGGTTTCGTTTCTCAAATCCTTTAATGTGTCTATTATATCAGACATGCTCTTTGACAGAATGTCCTTCTCGGAAACTATTTCGACATTTGCGGTTAAGTCACCGGAGGCTATTTTTTGTGCCGCATATACTTTATTACTTGTGCTATCGATTATTCTTTTGAAAGACTTCATTAATGTTCCGATTTCGTCGGATGAAGATGTAGAAATGCTTACATCTATATCTCCGTCCGCCAATATCTCCGAAACACCCACAAGGGAATTGATCGGTTTTGTTACGAACTTTCTTGACAGAAATACAACACAAGCTATACAAAGGATAAGGAAGACTATAGTAGCGATTATCAAACTTGTTCTAAGGGTATCAACTCCTGCGAAAACTTCGTTTTTAAGAATGTTTAACCCAACAGACCAGTCAGTTTCAGGTATTGGGGCATAAGATATAAATTTATCATCGCCGTCAAGCCGGTATTCTCCATTGCCTGTCTCGCCCTTTGACATTTTCCTTGATATGTCAGCTAAAGAATTTAATGATTCATCTTCTTTGGCGGCTTCAATAAAATTTTGTCCGTCCATAACATATTGGAAATTGGGGTGGGCAATCACAGTACCGCTACTGTTTGTTATAAAGGAGAAACCGCTTTTTCCCACAGTTATGTCAGCCATCAGCTTGCTTAACGTAGTATAATCTACGGTTGAAGTAAGTACACCTACGATTTTTCCTTCAGGGTCTTTTATTGGAGATGCAAATACTGAGACTATGCTTCCGTCAAATTTACTTATAATGGGGTCACTTGCGTTAGGGACTCCCTGTAGTGCTTTAGTAAAATATGATCTTGTTGAAAGATCGGCTGTAGTACCGTCTGTTGAACGGGCAGAACCATTGAGATCGATTATATTCAATCTCAAACAACCGATTCTATCTACTTCTTGTTTGAGAACATTCTCCTGAATACTCCAGTCCATGGTCTTTATTTCAGGTCTTGCGGCAATACTCTCTATTTTAGTCAATTCATTATTGAGAATATGCCGGATCTGTTTAGCTGCTTCTTGTGCACTTGAAGAATAAAACATGTTGATGTTTTCCGTCAACAAATTTTGAGCCGTAAAATATGCATACAACCCCAGAAATGAAAAGGAAATGAGCATCACAAGTGCAATGACCAATGACAGTTTAAGTCCGATCCTTAAATTTAAAAACCATTTCATGCAGAATCCTCCTTCTAAATAGTGAAATGAGCTAGTATAGTGTTTTTTAAATTTCCATTCAAATAAAAATCCTCCGAACCCGTTAAGCCATCGGGATTCTCGGATTTTATTATGCATAAGTAATTTCAGAATACACTACTAGATATAGCTAAAACAAAAGAAATGTAGCACATATAAATATTGTTTTTCTAAATGTATATCGGCATACAACTGTTTTCTATTAACACTATTTAATATAGGGTGTATTAAACAAATGTGGATAAAAATGTGGAAGAAACTTAATTTGTACAAGTCCAGCCGACGGTAAATACTCCGTTAAATAATGTACATCCCTGATGTATAAATATTAAGGAAGGAATATTTTTTGCATAGGAATAGGGATATTACATGTAATAAATAGCACATTAAAGATCCGTGTTGCAAAAATGTAATAATCATAAATCTTGGACATATGTTATACTAGTTAACAGACATATTCGATTAAGAGAAAAATACATTTGCGGGGGAGATGTGGCGGCGTGGAGATTATTAAAGCGATAATTATTGGCATTATTGAGGGCATTACGGAGTGGCTGCCCATAAGCAGCACCGGGCATATGATTCTTGCGGAAGAGTTCATAGAAATGAATATGACCGACGAATTTATGGAAATGTTCAGGGTTGTCATACAGCTTGGGGCCATTATGGCGGTGGTGGTTTTATTCTGGAACAAGCTTTTTCCTTTTTCTTTCAAAGACGGGATGCGAGTAAAAAATGACATATTTTCCTTATGGATAAAGGTACTGATTGCCACCTTACCGGCAGCATTGATAGGTTTGCCCTTTGATGATAAAATTGATGAGATGTTTTATAACTACAAAACGGTTGCTATTACCTTGATTGCATATGGTGTTTTATTCATCATTATGGAAAACCAAAACAAATCAAAGGTTTCTGCAATCAACAGTTTTGACAGGCTTAATTACCGGGCTGTCTTATTAATCGGAGCATTTCAGGTTCTTGCCCTTATTCCGGGAACATCCCGTTCCGGTGCAACAATTTTGGGTGCAATAATGATTGGCTGTTCAAGAGAAATAGCGGCGGAGTTTTCCTTCTACCTGGCAATACCCGTTATGTTTGGAGCAAGCCTTCTGAAGCTGGTGAAGTTTGGATTTGCTTTTTCACAGATTGAAATAATTATACTTCTTACGGGAATGATTGTTGCCTTTGCGGTTTCAGTTCTTGCCATCAAGTTTCTTATGGGATATATAAAGAAGAATGATTTCAAAGCCTTTGGCTATTACAGGATTATACTGGGCCTGATTGTTATTTTCTACTTTTTGGCAGCGAGGTAGGGGAAGGCAAAAGACAAATCACAAGTGCTGTACTTGCAACTTCCATTTGACAGTTCATGCAAACCATGACAACAACAAGACAAATCACAAGTGCCGTACTTGTGAAACATAAGTTTTTCGGAGCATTTTTTTACTTGTATACACCCAATTCATGAAGTTACACAGCAGAAAAGCCATGGCGAAGGAATCTATAGATCCTTCATCATGGCTTTTATATCTCTTGCCAGGCTGATGGAAGCCTCAATCTCAACCTTTCGAACGGATACGCTTTCAATATTGCAACCGATGGGAATCTCCTTTTCCGCACAAAAATCCATCAGCGAGCCAAATATGGATTTTGACAGCGAAACAGATTTATTGAGGATGTCCTCAGAATTCATCAAATCATTTTCCAGCCATCGGGGTATACTAATCCCCAGCCATTTCATAAATTCCAGAGTTTTTGCCGAGCCACAAGGGGTAAGGGTAAATATCATGGGAACCATGTTAAGATTGTTATCCTTGCAATAATAGTAATAATCAGATAAAAAATCCTTGGCAGCCTCAACATTATATACCGCTTGGGATATAAAATATTTACATCCCTTTTTTATTTTTTGAATTATTCTCAAATGTTCATCGGCATTTTTCATATGCCTTTCCGGTATCAATACTCCTCCTAAAACAAGATCCGAGTTTATTTCTTTATAGATTCTATAGGCATCGGATAGTTTTAGGTGCACTGTCTGATTTTGTGAAGCAGCACCGACAAAGACAGAAAAGGCATCCTGCCCGTCAACCGGTTTTATCAACTGGCAAAAATGATCTTGCGTGTATTTGCCAACACAACGGTAAATGATTTTTGGCACTTTTATATCTTTAAGATACTCTGTGCTGTACGTATAAGGGTCAATGGTTTCTAAAAACGGAAAGGGCCGTTCTTTCGGATTTCTGTCTTTTTCATCCTGGAGGTCATACAATACCAGGCCATCTATATCCAGGCTGTTAATTCTTTCAATTTGTTTTCGAGCCACTTCATTAATTTTCTCTAAAGTGTTGTTTTTTTTAGGAGGTGTAATTCCGTACGTGATAATACCTGACCTTCTGTTTACAATCTTTTCCTTTAACATTTCAATCTCCTTTAAATCTTTTCTCTATTGAGGATATTATAACAGAAATTATTGGTTTCTGCATATTTTCAACGGGAGGCAGGCTACATAGCAAGTATTATATTATTTATGTGAAAAAATGTGAAAGAAACTTAAGCTTATAGAATATTTCTCCTCACATCTATTTAATATATCCGAATTAAAATTTTATAAAAAAATGTTAACATAACAATGATATGGTGGTATTATATATTCAGACAAACTTTGATACATTAGCCCGAGTTTGACACTTAATCCCGAGTTTGACACTTAATAAGAAAAAAAGCCCCCTAAACCGCATTTAAATAGACGGTTTGCGGGCTTTGTTGTTTGCCATAAAAGTGTAGCACAATTTTCATTTTTTGGATAATGCTAAAATATTTTTTATCTCA
>JAAYTO010000149.1 GCA_012523755.1 Clostridium sp.
CCTTCAACCCCGGGCATACCTTCCAAACTAGCACTTCCTTCAATTTCGAGGCTACCTTTCAAAGTAGTGTTTGACCCTGTTTGTGGCACAGGAGTTCTTTCAAATCTATAGTTGCCTTTTAAATCCCAATTCGGTCTATTGATATTTCCAACCTCATAATTGCCCTGAGGACGTGGTGGTGTTGTATATCTAGGTTTAGATCCGCTTCCAACAGGTCGCTTATAAGGGCTTGGTCTAGGCGAACTCATTTGTTTGTAAGGTTTTTGTGCGTATGGGTTTCTATTTGGTCTATTACCTTGGAAATTTTTTTCCTGATTGAGCTCGGAGGAAATTTCATTAATAACATCCAATATATCCTTTAAAAAATTACTCATTAATAAAACAGCTCCTTAATACTTGACCATAGCGGTCAAAGCTTTTGTTAGTGGGATTTCACGAAGTGAAATGACCAAAAAGTGAGGGGGTTCGATGTCCCTGAGCTTTTTACGGTTCTTTCTTTTCAATTGTACGACCTTCTTGTTTGCTAGCCTTTGAAATGCTGCTTCTCATCTGGGTATCAGCTAATATGTTTTGCATATTGTAGTAGTCCATGACACCGAGCTTGCCTTCTCTAAGAGCCGTTGCCATAGCTTTAGGAACTTCTGCCTCTGCCTCTACCACCTTAGCCCTCATTTCCTGAACCATAGCTTTCATTTCCTGCTCTTTTGCAACAGCCATAGCTCTTCTTTCTTCAGCTTTTGCCTGAGCAATACGCTTATCTGCCTCTGCCTGGTCTGTTTGAAGCTGTGCACCTACGTTTCTACCAACATCTATGTCGGCTATATCAATTGAGAGTATTTCAAAAGCTGTTCCCGCATCAAGACCTTTGCTTAATACTGTCTTGGAAATTGCATCAGGATTTTCAAGAACCTCCTTATGGTTTAATGAAGAACCGACTGTTGTTACGACACCCTCGCCAACACGGGCAATAATGGTTTGTTCGCCGGCACCACCAACTAAGCGATCTATGTTTGCTCTTACAGTAACCCTGGCTTTTGTACGAAGCTCAATACCGTCTTTGGCAATTGCAGCAACAATCGGTGTTTCAATTACCCTAGGATTTACGCTCATTTGAACAGCTTCAAGTACATTTCTTCCTGCAAGATCAATAGCTGCCGCTCTTTCGAATTCAAGGGGGATACTTGCCCTCTGAGCAGCTATAAGAGCGTTAATAACTCTGTCAACATTACCTCCAGCAAGATAATGTGCCTCAAGCTTGTTTATCGAAACCGTAAGACCTGCTTTTGTTGCCTTGATAAGGGGATTTACCACTCTGGCAGGTACAACTCTTCTAAAACGCATTCCGACAAGAGTAAATATACCAACTTTAACATTTGCTGCAATCGCAGAAATCCAAAGACCTACAGGGATAAACGAAAAAAAGAATACAAGCAATACGATTGCTGCCCCAAAAATAAGAATAAAACCTAAAACACTGCTTTCCATACCATTCATAAAAAACTCTCCCTTCGTGTATATTTAATTGTTGTTACATTATATAATTTTAGAGATAATATAATGTTCGTAATGCAATTATTTTATTTTTTCAACTACAACTCGCCGTCCTTCAACATCTATAACTTTTACTTTTGTATCCTTTTCGATATAACCAAACTCAGACACAACATCCAGTCTTGTTCCGTTAAATTCTGCGGTACCTGCAGGACGCAATGCCGTTAAAGTTGTTCCTTCTTTTCCAAGAAAAACTTTAAGATCTTCTGTTCCCTGAAAACCGCCCTCCTCATTCAATGAATCAGTCAATACTATAGTTTTAGATAAAAAGCCTTTTTTTGCTGAGTATATTGCCAAGACAAAAGCAAGGGCTAATACCGCAAGTATGATTACAATCATTATTATGGCATCAATAAGAGATTCCATGGTTACTACTACTCCTATTACAAGAAAGATTGCACCGAGTGCACCCGGTACTCCAAAACCAGGATTAAATATTTCTAATATAACCAGCAAGAACCCGATTATAAAGAACAATGCGGCCCAGATATCAATATTGTAAATAAAGTCAAACAAGTGAACAACCCCCTTTTTAGACGTTTTAAGAACAAAACTTAATGGAAACAGATATTGCTACGTAATATTATATACTATAATTGATATAAATCACAATAAAATTCTAAAAATAAGGGTGTATTAAATAAACAAAAGCTCACCTTTCGCTTTTTGGTTATTTCACTCTGTGAAATTCCACTAACAAAAGCTCAGGGGCATCGAACCCCTTCGCTTTTTGGTTATTTCACTCTGTGAAATTCCACTAAATGTGAAGAAAAATATTTCAGAAACTTAAGTTACGCAAGCAAAGAGCCTGCAAATACTCCAGAAACTTGGGCATATAAGAAATTAATGCACTTTCTTTGGTAACAAAAAAGGCAGGTAACAAAGTCCTGCCCTTTAATACATTTATCTTTTTTGCAATAATTGTAATACAAACTGCATTCAATAATAAAAAAGTAATTAATTATACCTCAACAATCCACCCAAAGGTATCTTTTAATTTCCCGCTTTGAATACCGGTAATAGTGTCGTAAATCTTTGTAGAAATTTCGCCGATCTTTCCATCATTTATTGTTATTTTATTGTTGTTCCAATTTAGCTCACCGATAGGAGAAATTACGGCTGCGGTTCCTGTTCCAAAGGCTTCTTTAAGAGTCCCAGCTGCGTGTGCATCGTAAATTTCCTGTATGCTTATTTTTCTTTCGGTTACCTTTATTCCTGCTGCCTTAAGAAGTTCAATGGAAGATGCTCTGGTTATTCCTGATAATATGCTTCCTTCCAAGGATGGAGTAATAACTTCATCGTTTATTCTGAAAAACACATTCATGGTTCCAACTTCTTCGATGTATTTTTTCTCAATTCCATCCAGCCAAAGCACTTGGGTATATCCAATTTTCGTTGCATCTATTTGTGCTTTAAGGCTTGCAGCATAATTTCCCGGGGTTTTTGCAAAACCTATTCCACCCTTGACAGCACGTACGTAATTGGGTTCAACATATATTTTTACCGGGTTTATTCCTTCCTTGTAGTAAGCACCAACAGGTGAAAGTATTATTATAAACTGGAATGTTTTAGACGTCCTGACTCCAAGAAAAGGATCTGTTGCAATTATAAATGGACGAATATAAAGGGATGTACCTTCCGCTTCCGGAATCCAATCCTTTTCAAGATTTACAAGAGTCTTGCATGCTTCTACAGCAAAATCAACATCTATGGGTGGTATACACAGCCTATCATTAGATATATTAATTCGTTCCATATTTTTTTTAGGTCTGAAGAGAAGAACTTTTCCATCGGCTGATTTATATGCTTTTAAGCCTTCGAAAACAGCCTGACCGTAGTGGAATATCATTGCAGAAGGTTCAAGAGAAATAGGTCCATAAGGAACTATTCTTGGATCATGCCAGCCTTTACCTTCCGTATAATCCATCACAAACATATGATCAGTAAAGTGTTGACCAAAACCTAATTTATCTGGATCAGGCTTATTTTTTGGATTTTGAGTTTTTTGAATACTTATCTGGTATGACATAATTTTAACCCCTTTCAAAATAAAAATAGTGTTATATTTGTGATTCCGATATCATACTTTGTAGAGGGTATTCGGAATTAAAATCTCGGGGAAATCGGATCCCATTGATTTTTGATCCTTTGGATTCATGAAACCCCAATTAAATTGACCTTATTATCTATTATGCAACTTTTTTATATGAAAATCCAGTACTTTTAAGCTAAAATATAAAAACTTCATGTACATAGGATAGCATTTACAATAAGGGTTAACAATATTAAAAGGATTCGGGGAATTTTTCGATATTTTGTTTATTTAATGCACCTTTTTTAGAGTGAAGAATTTGCATATCACAGGATAAAATATATAATAATATCAAATATCATTTTTTTTAATTGATATACTAATACATTATTTGCTATTATATTTCTATAGATATGAAAATAACTTGGAGGTAAAAATGCTAGAAAAATTTTATCCCGATTTAAAAGTAGATAAGGTACAGGATATTGACTTGGATTTTCTTAAAAAGAATGATATTAAGGGAGTTGTTCTTGATATAGACAATACTCTTGTGCCGGAATATGCAAAAGAGGCAGATGAAGAAGCACTAAATTGGATTGAAAGTGTCAAAAAGAAGGGATTTAAGGTCTGCATAGTATCTAATGCATCTCAAAAACGGGTGGAAAGGTTCAATGAAAGCTTGAAGCTTAATGCTATTCATAGAGCTTCAAAGCCAGGAAGCAAATCTTTTTTAAAGGCTATGGAATTAATGGGGACAAAGCCGTCAGAAACTGCTGTAATAGGAGATCAGATTTTTACCGATGTATATGGGGGGAACAGGTTGAATATGTTTACAATACTGGTAAAACCCATAGATAGCAGAGAGTTTATAGGTGTTAGATTAAAAAGGGCTTTAGAAGGTGTTGTTCTTGCAAGATACTATAGAACCCTTCAAAAAAGCAGAAAGTAGGATTAATACAAGTATAAAATATATTCAAGTATAAAATGTATTATAAAACAAACTCAATCTCAATAGGATATAATGCCTTCGGTCAAGGTAAAATAATAGGAGAAGAGGAATAATTATGAAGATCGATGTTAGGGTAACGGGGAAGACACAATTGTTAGGGCTTATTGGCAATCCAGTTGAGCATTCCATATCACCTGAGCTTCATAATTCGTTGAGCTCGTATTTAGGGTATGATATTGTGTATGTACCTCTTAAAGTTGAAAAACAAGATCTTGGGACAGTTGTAAATGCATTAAAATGTTTGGGGTTTATCGGTTTTAACGTTACCATTCCATTCAAAAGAGAAATAATGAAGTACATCGATGAAAACACCAAAGAAGCCATACTAATGGGAGCTGTTAATACAGTAAAAAACATAGACGGACGGCTTTTTGGTTACAATACCGATGCTGAAGGATTTGCAAGATCCTTCAAAGAAGAAGCGGGTGTAGGCTTTAGCGGGAAAAAGGTTGTACTTATAGGAGCCGGAGGTGTGGCTCGTTCAATTGCTGTTAAATTGGCAAAGGAAGGAGCAGAAAAGATAAGCCTTGTGAATCGTACAACTTTGAAGGCTATTGAGCTTGCAGATGTGGTAAATGAAAACATCAGAGAGATTGTACAGGTTTATAACTTTAACGATAAAACCTTTATGATGGCTTTTGAGGAAAGTGATATTATTATTAATACCACTTCTTTGGGGATGTTTCCTGATGTTGACAATACTCCGGTAAAGAAGAGAAATTGCTTTAACAGCAATCAAATAGTATATGATGTAATCTATAACCCCGTTAAGACGAGGTTTCTTTTGGATGCAGAAAAAATGGGTGCTAAGGTGATAAACGGGTTGGGTATGCTTTTCTATCAGGGGATAAGTGCATACGAGATATGGACCGGTGTGAAATTTTCTGAAGAAGACCTAAGATTGATATTTGATTCGTTTAAGAAAATTTTAACTGAACTTTGCAAGAAGTCGCCCAACCTCTTAGGTGGGAGATGAATTGCAGATTGACATAACCTACCATTATATGTCATACTATAATCAGTAGTAAAACTTATAAGGTAGGTGAAAACATGAAATTAGACTCAAACAATCATTCAGTATTCTTATTATATTATCATTTAGTATTAGTAGTAAAGTACAGAAGAAAAGTAATAGATGATGCTATCAGTAATAGATTAAAAGAAA
>JAAYTO010000150.1 GCA_012523755.1 Clostridium sp.
CTTGCGGAATAATGCATTATTGATATTATTCCAAGAGCAACTGAACGCTCCTCCATCCTTGAGAACCATGGTTGTATTTCCGGAATCCTTCCAGAGTTCATAATCGTAGCCACCGTGGGTTCCGGTTTGATTAGAAGTGATTGTTACGTTTGCTTGAACATTTACCGTAAGCATAGTAAACAAAACAGTCAAGCATACCATAGTTGAAATAATTACCATAAACTTCTGTTTCATTTGATACTTCCCCCTTTTTTCTTAAAACTTAACTGCTCAAACTTAAATAATATTGAAGCAATAAGCAAATTATATTCTCCAATATGCCTCGAATGATTTTATGTATATAATTTCGCAAAAATATGAGTAAATCAATGTAAAATGTTTATGCGAAATATATAGCATTTTGTATTATATATTCGAATTTGCTAGTTATTTTAAGACTCAGTTGGAAGTATTAAAATTAAAACTTAAATCTTATACATGTTTTTCAAGCTTTATAATGATGGGAATTGCGATAATTCCTCCTATAAGTGCCGTTACCAGCTGAGGCCAGCCAAAAGCAGCACCCGCAAGAGTCAATGCCTTATTTTCAGGCAATAGATTGAAAAACGGAATAATATAAAGAAGAGAACCATATATAACTGCAAATTTTGCAACAGAACCTAAAACTATGGCAATGGCTTTTTTCTTCCTGAAAATATAAAACGCAAGTACAAGTACAAAGTTGCCCAGTGCAATAAAGGGAGCCAGCGGCAAGGGCAGGCTTGCACCTGTCAGTATAGCCCCAAAAGGTGATAGAACCGAAATTACCGCTCCGCCAAAGACTCCCACCAAAGTTACGGATATGACAAGACACGCATTGACCAAAGGACCTACTATAAAGTTACTGTTTGAACCGAGAGGGAAAGTTCTTCCAACGGCCTGGAAGACTATAGTCAGTGCCAAAAGCATCGCTGTTCTTGTTATAGATTTGATCTTGTTGTTATTCATTTATAATCCCTTTCTTTTTCTTATATTTTATAAAGTATTATTTCACCCAAAAACTACTTATAACATAAAACTTCTATTTTTACTAGATCAAAGATTAAAGTAAACAAAAAAACTTGCCCTCTCCAAAAAGTTAAAAATGTTAAATCTGGAACTATTAATGGATTAATACAGTCTAATGATTATTAGATAATATAGGAAAGAGGAGGAATGTTTGTATGAAAAACAAGCTGGCATTTATTGTCATTGCTATCAGTTTACTGTTAAGTGGGTGCGGTCAAAAAATAGAAAGTTCTAGTGAATTGAGCAGCAATGATATTAGTGAAAATGGAAGTCCCCAGGAAAATGTAGAAGACAGTAGTTCGTTTATTTTTGAAGGTTTTGAAACGTTAATGGATGATAGCGGTTCCGGGTTTAATATCGGAGGAGGTGTGTACGAACACGATGGAGATAATTTGCTTACAATAGATTCGACGGGTTTTATAATTTATAAATTGCCTAATAAAACACCTATAAAGAGAATACCTATTGAAGGTGAAGAAAGAGGCTTCGACATTTCAGGAGATATTATAGTGTGGTCATCATTAAAGAACCAAGCCAACCCGGAAATTTATATTTATAATTTAAAGACATCTGAACAGAAAAAGATAACGGATAACCCTTCAGGGCAATACTATCCAAAGATATGGAAAAATTATATTGTATGGCAGGACGATAGAAATGCGGCCGTTAAGACTTATCCCGGTCAGTGGAGCCTTTACCTGTACAATCTGGATACCGGGGAGGAAAAACTTCTTACCAAAACTTTGGCACCCCATGCAACTTATAATATTTGTGACAATAAAGTTGTGTGGGAAGACGAAAGAAACATGCATGGGGACGATTTATTGCGAAGCGGTGATAATCTTCCCGAGAACAATAAGGACATATATCTTTATGATATTAAAGCTGACAGGGAAACAGCGGTAGCTACCGGACCTTTTATGGAGTGCATGCCCGATATATACGGAAATTATATAGTATGGGAAGACAGAAACAATGGCACGCTGGCTGCGGACATAGTCCTGTATAACATTGCAAATAAAGAGAAAAAGTACATTACCAAGGATGATTATCACCAAGGCAATCCAAAGATTTTCGAAAATTTTGTCGTATGGATGGACGAGAGAAACGGAATTTCTACAAATGATATTTTTATAGACGGTAAGGCACCGAATTCGGACATATTTATTTATGATATAGAAAAAGGGACTGAACGTAATTTAACCGGAGAAGGACCTCAGATACTGCCTTCCATTTCCTCTAAATGGGTTGTATATGTATTATCAAGACAAATTGGTTCGAGAATTGAGGCTTTGGAGTATATAGAATAAAGTACATGGAGAGTCCCTCCCACTTAACTTCAGTGGGAGGGAAATCCCCGTTAAAGCCAAGGGTTCATCTTGTGCACAACAAGTTTATTTTCCCCGTTCTGACATAATAATGTTTATTTCATCTTCGTTAATGCCAACCATGGCCTCGCCTAGATCCTCAGACAACTCTGCTATAAGTTTTGCATCCTGATAATTTGAAACGGCTTTTACGATAGCTTTGGCTCTTTTTTCGGGATTTCCTGATTTAAATATTCCGGAACCGACAAATACGCCCTCAGCCCCTAGGTACATCATCAGGGCAGCATCGGCAGGGGTTGCAACACCACCGGCAGCAAAATTGGCAACGGGGAGCTTTCCGTTATCATGCACATATTTTATAAGTTCGTACGGAACCCCGAGGGTTTTTGCGGCTTCATAAAGCTCATCTTTAAGAAGGGATTTTATCTTTCGAATATCCCCATTGATTTTTCTCATGTGCCGAACAGCTTGAACAATATCTCCAGTGCCGGGCTCCCCCTTTGTTCTGATCATTGCAGCACCTTCATTAATCCTTCGAAGAGCCTCTCCCAAATCCTTTGCCCCGCATACAAAAGGTGCCTTGAACTTGGTTTTGTCAATGTGATAAACATCATCGGCAGGTGTCAAAACCTCGCTCTCGTCTATATAATCAATATTTATGGCTTCAAGTATTTGTGCCTCTACAAAATGTCCAATTCTTACCTTTGCCATAACGGGTATTGATACGGCTTTTTGTATTTCTTTAATCATTTTAGGATCGCTCATACGGGAGACTCCGCCTGCAGCTCTGATGTCAGCCGGTATCCGCTCTAAAGCCATGACGGCACGGGCACCAGCGGCTTGTGCTATTTTTGCCTGTTCGGGGGTTGTAACGTCCATGATTACACCGCCTTTTAGGCTTTCGGTTAATTCTTTTTTTGAAACATTATCTTTCATTTTGATATCATCCTTTCTATAACTAATATAGTAATTTGATAAAAATATATACAGTTCACTGTGTGCACTATGTAAACATGGTTTACAAATTAATATAGGAATATTATAATGCATATTGATATTATTTAAATAATCAATTTACGACATATTATTAATACCAGTTTGGGGGTTGCGATAAATTTGTTTACTTATAATCTCGATAACAGAGGGAAAACACCGTTGTATGTATACCTTTACAATTGTATTAAGGCGGATATTTTAAGCGGGAAGCTAAAACCTGATGAAAAGTTGCCTTCAAAACGAAGTCTTTCACAGCACCTGAAAGTTAGCGTAATAACAGTAGAAAATTCATATTCCCAGCTTCTTTTGGAAGGGTATATTTATTCTTTAGAGAGAAAAGGGTATTTTGTCAGTCGTTTACATGAAACATTGCACGAAACATTACCCAGGATAAATTTTTTACATACGAAGAAAATAAAAGAGACCTCCCAAACCCACAACGATGGATGTATTTTTAATTTTAAATCCAACAGCATAAGTTCAGGGCAATTTCCCTTTTCGATTTGGGCCAGGTTAATGCGAAAAACACTATCCGAACAGAAGCTGCACTTGTTAGAGCCGATGCAGTCTAAAGGTATAAAAGAACTTAGGGATGCTATTTCAGATTATTTATATCACTTCAGAGGGATGGCGGTATCTCCGGAACAGATTGTAATCGGTGCCGGGACAGAGTATTTATATGGCATATTGATTCAGCTCCTTGGAAGAAATAGGGTGTTTGCGGTAGAAGACCCCGGATATCAAAAAATTGCCCATGTCTATAGAAGCAATGATGTTAGATGTGAATTTATTGGAGTGGACAGAAGCGGGCTTTCTGTTTGGGAACTGAATTCCTCCAATGCGGACGTAGTTCATATAACACCTGCTCACCATTTTCCAACAGGGATAGTGATGCCGATTAAGAGGAGGCACGAATTGCTAAAATGGGCAAGCCAAAGGGAGGGAAGGTATATTATAGAGGATGATTATGACAGCGAGTTTCGTTTTACGGGAAGACCTATTCAGACTTTGCAGAGTATTGATAAAAACCAGAAAGTTATCTATATCAATACCTTTTCAAAAAGCATTGCCCCCGCCATTCGTATCGGCTATATGGTATTGCCCATGAATTTAATTGATGCTTACGCAGAAAAATTGAGCTTTTATTCTTGTACAGTTCCAAGCATTGAACAGTTTACTTTGGCTCAATTTATATCCGAGGGTTATTTCGAACGCCATATCAACCGGATGCGTAATTACTATAAGAAGCAGCGGGACTTGGTTATAAAGTCTATAAAAAACAGCTTGTCCGAAGATAAAATAACCATATTAGAGGAAGATGCCGGACTCCATTTTCTTGTAAACGTAAATACAGACATGAGTGATGAACAAATTATTAGGGCGGCAGAGAAAAGAGGAGTGAGAATATCATGCCTCTCGGAATACTATTATGATAAAAAGAGAAAAAAGGACGGTACCATAATTATTAACTATTCGGGAATTGAATATGACAAGGTTGAGGAAGCGGTAGAAAGCCTCATGGGGATATTCTAAAGCAGGGGATGGTTTAGTCTATAGGGCATAGACTTGCTATATGAGTCGATATTTTATAGACCGGGGAGATTTATTATGAAGGAATATAAACTTACTGAAAGGGAAGAAAAATTTGAGGGAATAATCCGGCAGAACGAGCCAACTCTTGTTTGAAGAAATAAAATGATTGAATATATTCGGATGAAGGACTAAAATATAGATTATAGCTAAAAATAATTCATAAAATAAACATGGGAGATAAAGGATTTGAAAGCAGTGGTTTAGAAAGCTATTTGCAATGTGCTAAACAAGAGGAGGAGCAATTTGAGAAAGTTATTACCCTATATGAAAAAGTACTTGGGCTATGCAGTTCTTAGCCCTATACTTATGATTTTAGAAGTCCTTGCGGATATTATTATTCCTTACCTGATGTCTTTAGTAGTGGATGTGGGTATTGAAAACCGGGATATTGATTACATTGTGAAGATTGGACTTGTTATGGTTGCGGTGGCGATTTTAGCCATAGTCTTTGGCGTTATAAGTGCCCATTGTGGAGCTAGAGCAGGATTTGGGTTTGCTTCGGAAATTAGGAAGGCAGCTTTTACAAAGATTCAGACTTTTTCCTTTGCAAATCTCGATCAATTTACAGTTTCATCGCTCATAACAAGGCTTACCAATGACTGTAACACAATAGGTCAAGTCACCATGATGAGTCTGCGTATGGCAATAAGAGCACCTTTTTTGATGTTGTTTGCTCTTATTATGTCGGCAACAATAAATGCATCTCTGGCAAGGGTGTTTGCTATTTCTATACCGGTTACAGTGTTCTTTATAGTGGTGGGTATTATTAAAGCAACTCCTTTATTTAAGGAAATGCAAACCCGTGTCGACCGAGTAAATGCAATTATTCAGGAGAACTTAACAGGCATAAGGGTTGTTAAGTCCTTTAACCGGCAGGATCACGAAGAAAAGAAATTTAAAGAAAGAAATGATGCATTCAGAGATACTGCACTTAAGGCCATTTCTCTTATTATACTTATTATGCCTTTATTAAATATCATAATTTATTCCACGATAATTGCGGTACTGTGGTTCGGAGGACAGCAGGTGGCTGCGGGAACTATGGGCGAGGGTTTTATTGAATATAGACAGTAAATAAGCAAAAGCCAATTATATTCTCGGTAAAAACACGTAAATTTTCTTTTAATATACAAA
>JAAYTO010000151.1 GCA_012523755.1 Clostridium sp.
AGGAAATACTTTGGTAGCAGGAAAAGACTACACAGTTAAATTGGCTGATGTTACAGTTGGAGAAGACGGAAAGGTAACAGGGGTGACGGCACCACCAGAAGCAACCACCGCATATCTCTTCATTGAATTTGGTGCTGAGTATGAAGTTGTAGACGGTGACTACAAGGTATCAACAAAGGATGATATACACTATATCACTGATGCTAATGATAACATTGATAACATTGCTAACATTGCTAACACCTTCAAAGACAAGAAAGCTAAACTTAAAGATAAAGACTAAGATTATCTTAAAAATTGAAGAGTCTTCCTTAGCGGAAGACTCTTCTCTTATATTTTTTCAATGTCTTATACATATAATGTCCAATCTAAAAATAGTATAATATGAACATTTCTGTGGACGGGTAATAAGTTCTTATAATTATTCATTAAATAACATATAAAAAACAATAAAGGGAGTAACTGGATAGATAAATATATATTACATTTGACAGAGACTTTTTGTTTTTATACAATAGGTTTTGTAAAGTTATATAGGGCTCTAGTATATTGTCTTTCAAGTGTAGCACGGGATTTAGTAATAATACGGCAATAAAAAATGTACGTTATAGTAACGGAGGTCATACTATGGAAGAAATGAGCACTAGAGAAATTATTGAAACCATAATAAAGGGCAGAACGACTATTTTGGGTCTGACTGCAATATGTATTGTTATTGGTCTGATTGTTAATCTATTTATATTGGAACCGGTGTATGAAGCAGAAACGACGTTAATGATATCGCCTATATCGCAAACAAATGCAAATGCTAAAGCAATAAATGAGTTTTCTTCATTAGTTAATGCAATAGCGGCATATCCGGAAATGTCCATCGGTACGTACCGGGAGCAAATTAAGGCTCCTGCTATTTTGCAGTATATTAAGGAAGAAATGAATTTAAAAGACTTGTCATTAAAGTCGATTTCCGATAAAATTACGGTTGAGGCAATAAAGAATACAAACCTTATTACTGTAAAGGTTCGGGATAAAAATGCTGAGGTTGCGGCCCAAATTGCCAATATTTTAAGCGAGCGGTATACTAGGTTCGTCTCGGATACGAATAAAAAGCAGGCTGAGGGTTCTGCAGAGATTATTGAGACTCAGATGCAAAAGGAAAAAGAAAATTTGGAAAATGCATCGGAAAAAATCAAGAATTTTATATCCAAGCCCCGTAGCCCGGAGGAGCTTAAGTTGGAGTTAGAATCCAAACTTACTCAGGTTACGGAGTTTAAAACTTCTCTTGCACAAACGAAGGTGGATGAAGAAAATACGAGAAGATCTATTAAGAAGGCAAAGAGTCTGCTTTCTCAAACACCGAAGACTTTGACAACCAACAGCACCTTTTACGGTGAGGATTTGCTACCGGATATAGTTGGGTATGGAGCTGGGCTGAACCTGAGCACAAGGTCTGACATAAAGCTGTCGAATGAGGAAGTTAACCTGATATATGTAGAGCTGTCCAACAGCTTAAATCAATTGGAAATACAGTTGGCGAATTTGGAAGCTTCAAGAGAAAACATGGAATAGGCCATCTTAGAAAGTCAAAAGGAGATTGAGGTTATACAGGCCGAATATGCTGAAAAACAGCAGGAGTTTGATGAGTTAAACTTGGAGCTAGAGCTTTCAAAACAGGCTTATCAAGCATATCAGCACGAATATAAAGAGTTGATGATCAAGCAGTCGACAGAAATAGGCAAGTCCAGTATAGTTGTCATATCGGAGGCAATGGTTCCGACAAGCCCCGCCGCACCGAACAGGAAACTTAATGTTGCCGTATCGGGTATGTGCGGGTTGGTAATGGGAATACTTGTGGTATTTGTAAAACAGAATATGAGTAGTATCAGTGTAGTCAGACACAGGCGAGCTGCATAAAAAGTTTTGCTTAATGGGTTCAGGAGGATGACTTAAAGTGGTTTCAAAGAAAAAAACGCCGAAAAAATCAGTAAAAAAACAAAATAGGAACATAGAGAATCGAAACAATAAATATAAAGCTTTTAAAACCGTATTATTGATTTTAAATCTTATGGCAGTGTTTTATACTCCCTTTGTCAGGGGGCTGTATTTTGAAGCGGAGCAGTTCCCTGCAGAGGTATTTGTCTTAATTTCTTTTGCACTGTTCTGGGTTATGAAATATTTAACGAAGGACGGTAAGTTTATAAGTACACCAATGGAGTACGCTTCTTTGGGTCTTGCGGTTGTGTATTTTGTTTCAATAATAATGTCGGTTAGCTACAGACTGGCAATATCAGAATGGCTCAAGTACTGTATGTTCTTTTGTATATTTATTATGATAACCGATCTTGCAAAGGATCAAAGAAGCAGAATTGCAGTTTTGTGGACGGTTGTTGCTGCCGCAATGGGACTTAGTATTATTGGTCTGGACAGTTCTGTAGGCGGAAGATTTGTGGATATGGCTAATAGCCTCTTTAAATCCTTGCATATCCCGGTGGAATTCTTCGGTTTATACGTGGACGGCCGTATTCATTCCACTATTCAGTACCCTAATGCACTGGCTGTGTATTTATTGGTGGCTGTCTTTATTTCATTAGCATTGTCGGTAATATCGGAAAAACGGTGGCAGAGAATGGTTTTGGGGGCGTGCAGCACGGTTTTATCCGTTACATTGCTCTTGACTCTTAGCCGGGGTGTGTTGATTCTTGTGCCCTTTTTACTATTGCTGTACATTTTATTTATTCCCCGGGGATATAAATTAAAGGTTTCCATGCTAAGCATAAATACAGCCCTGTCCAGTGCCGTATCGTTGCTGATTGGCCGCGGGGTTAAATTTCTAAGTTCCAATCTTTGGGCAAGGGTTGTAATAGGGGTTTTGGTTTACATTGCTATATTCTTAATGTTGGAGTTTTTGATTTCATGGCTGGCAGGGAAATCAAAGTTTAAGCTTAAAATAAAGCCCGCTTTTCTCCTAGTACCCTTTGCAGCAGTAGTTGTTGCATCGGTGCTGTTTATAAACATCCCAAATACACTGGTTTTGAGGAGTAAATCCTCTGATAGCAAAACTGGGTATTATACGGTAAAGAATATCCAATTAGTGCCTGGAAAGGAGTATAGGTTGGAGGTTGATGCTTCTAGGGCTGAAGGTGATGAAGAAAATTCCTTTGAAGTAAGAATAACCACTAAAAATAAAAGGGACATAATGTTTAATACGGGTACAAGGCTACAAAGCATAAGCAAGAAAAATATCGGGAATGTTGAAAAGGTTGAAATTCCGTTTACGGTTCCTGAAGACAGTAGATTGATTGTCATACAGTTTACCAATACTTCTTCTGAATCCGATATTTTTTTGGATAATGCCAAAATAGTATCTCCAAAAAACAATAAAACCGTTAAAAAACTTACACTGGCGTATAAATATATGCCGAATTCGGTAATGGGAAGGTTTTCGAACCTGTTTCAATCCAAGAGTTTTTTAGCCAGGATGCAGTTTATTCAAGACGGGCTGGGGATATTTAAAGATCATTGGTTTTTAGGGGCAGGCGGGGGTGCGTGGTCTGTTTTAACCTTTTCCTACCAATCCTACCTCTACTGGTCAACACAGCCCCATTCGTACATTGTGCAGGTAGCTGCAGAAACCGGTATCGTGGGTGTCCTGATTTTTATAATGCTTATTGCATCGATTCTTGTGCAGTTTATTACGGAACGGGTATACAAAAAGGACATGGATGACGCCCAAAAAATTCTGCAGATTACATTATTGGTATCGATATTCACAATGTTTGCACACTCAATGTTGGATTTTGACCTGTCCATTTCCTCTGTGTATATTCTGTTGTGGACGGTTATGGCATTATTCAACTCAAGCAGCAGGCATGAAAAGGCGGTTTTGGATAAAAAGGAGCTGGAGGAAGGGAATAAAAACCGTTTGTTGTACAGGATTAACAACCTGAAGCGATTTAATGTAAATTGCATCGCATTGGTTATTGTTTCGCTATTGGTAATGGCTGTTCCAATGGCCTTCGCAATGGCTGCCCACTATGAAAAAAAGAGTGAACAATATATGTCCGAGGGAAATATAGAGATGGCCCTTGAAAGTATAAAAAAAGCAGTATCCTTTGACAGCTTTAATTCCGGTTATAAGATAAAATACTGCGAACAGCTTTTATCCCAGGAAAGTATAACAAGAGATGAGCTTGCACTTGCAAGAAAACTCAGGGAAGATGCTTATAAAATAGATAAATACAATGTTTCAACGGCTGAAAAGGCCGGGCTCCTGAGTTTGAAAATGTCGGAGTTTGACCGGGGATTGGAGATGATCGACCGGGCTATTGAGTTACGACCCTTTGCGGAAAGGCAGTGGAAAATGAAAGCCGATGCGTGCTACGAGATTGCCAAGGCTTATATAAATAAAAATGATGTTCAAAACGCAAAGAAATACATTGAGCAAGGGTTGGAAGTTATCAAGGAAGCTGCAATTAAAAATGAAAAAAACATGAAGCCTTTTGTATTCGGTTCTAAAACCTTAGAGGGTATTGAAAAAATGGTTTATTTGAACAAGAACATTAGCGGTGAAACCTTAGATCAAGTAAAAAACCAGGTGTTTCTTACCGTTAATGAAATAGATATAAACTCTGACGGTATTCCCGACCAATGGAAAAACCTTACTCCGGACAGTGCGGAGGTTGGGGTGGAAAACGGGGTCATTGTTGTTAAAAGCATCCCGGAATCCGGTGCAGGAACAATACAGACCCGAGCTTTTGATCTTGAGGAAGGAAAAAAGTATAAATTAGAATTGGTTTTAGGTAATGATGCAAAAGAGGTATCATACCGGCTGATGAATTATCATAATAAATATCAAAAGCTTGAAAAATCGGGAGAGAGAATGTTTTCTGCAGAAATAGACATGGCATCGGAGGATATAAACAGTGAAGGTTATTCGGTAAGGCTTCGAATAGACAAGGACTTGGTTATTGAAAGCCTCACGGTTTCCCAGGTTCGCTAACTCCGAATAAAAAGCCTGCAGTAAAGTTAAAAGGTTAGGACGAAAACTGCAACGGGTTTCCCCAGGTTCGCTAACTCCGAATAAAAAGTCTGCAGTAAAAATGCAGGTAAATTCTAAGAATAACATGTTGCCTTAACACCATTTTGTGGAACGCGATACAAAGAAGCAATGTTATAATAGTTCCTACAAGCTTTTATGTAATCCTTTTTGATATATTTAAACTAAGAATTATGTAATTTTGTACAGTATTATGTAGAAAAATTTCTCTTTAAATATTTAACTGATTATGGTATTATAGTCATAGAGGATTTTAAGTCTATAAAAAACATTCTAAAAACGGGGTATTTGGGGAGGTATTATGAAACGTAAGATCATTTCATACGGCTTAATCGTTATCGATGTGGTATTAGTTAATGTATCACTGGCTCTAGCATACTTTTTAAGATTCGATTTCAATTTCAGAAATGTCCCAGAACAATTTTCCGGGAACATCATAAAGTTTGCTATAGTTTCTACGATTATTAAGATTTTTGTATTTATGGCTTTCAAACTTTATAACAGCCTTTGGAAGTATGTTGGAATATACGAGACGGCTATGATAATGCTGGCATCCATATTGGGTAATCTGTTAATGATAACCTATGTTTTCATGGTTCGCTTGCCTGTGCCAAGGGGTGTATTCCTGATATGCTTATTGACGGATATTTTCCTGATTGCCGGAGTAAGATTTGCCTACAGGTTGATTAGAAGGCTTGCTAAAGGAGAAGTGTTTACATTCAGGAATTATAAAAGGGTTCTCATTATTGGTGGCGGAGATGCAGGCTCAATAATTGTAAAAGAGCTGCGGTCACATCCGGAACTTAAGAGTACTCCGGTGGCAATACTTGATGATGATGAGGATAAAATAGGCAAGAAGCTAAGCGGGGTTCCCATCGTTGGAAATACGAAACAGGTCTTGGATGTGGTGGGAAAAAGGCAGATAGATGAGGTAATAATTGCTATGCCTTCTGCAACCCGCAAAAAAATAAATGATATATACAGCAGCTGTTCAAAAACCAGCTGCAAGGTAAAAATACTCCCGTCTGTATCACAGCTTATTGATGAATCTGTAGTAATGCAAAAAGTAAGAGATGTTGATATTGAAGACCTTTTAGGAAGGGAACCGGTAAATCTGGACATAGAGGAGGTTTCATCCTATCTAAAAGGACAAGTTGTTATGGTAACCGGAGGCGGAGGTTCAATAGGATCGGAGCTGTGCAGGCAGATAGCAGGGTTTTCTCCTAAACGTTTAATTATATTGGATAACTATGAAAACAACGCTTACGAAATACAGAACGAACTTCTGTACAAGTATCCTAAGTTGAAGTTGGAGACTATAATTGCCAATATAAGAGAAAAGCAAAGACTGGATAATATATTCAGACAGTTTAGTCCTGATGTTGTTTTCCATGCAGCAGCTCACAAGCATGTTCCGCTAATGGAGGCTAATCCGACGGAGGCCATTAAAAATAATGTGTTTGGAACGTTGAATGTTGCGAAATGTGCCGATGAATGCGGGACAAAAAGGTTTGTACTTATCTCTACCGATAAGGCTGTAAATCCTACCAATATAATGGGTGCTACAAAGAGAATTGCTGAAATGATAATACAATCTTTAAATAGAGTCAGCAAAACCGAGTTCGTGGCAGTCAGGTTCGGTAATGTCCTTGGGAGCAACGGCAGTGTAATTCCACTGTTTAAAAAGCAGATTGCACAGGGTGGACCGGTTACGGTTACGCATCCTGAGGTAACCCGATTCTTTATGACCATTCCAGAGGCTGTTCAATTGGTGATAGAGGCAGGTGCGATGGCCAAGGGCGGGGAAATATTTGTGCTTGATATGGGTGAGCCGGTGAGGATTTCCGATCTTGCCAGAAATCTGATTAAGCTTTCGGGATTTGAACCGGATGTGGATATTAAAATTAAATATACTGGGTTAAGACTTGGAGAAAAGCTTTATGAAGAGTTATTGCTGAATGAGGAAGGACTGAAGGCTACAAAGAATAACAAGATATTTGTGGCTAAGCCGATTCATATAGACATGGCAATGCTAATTAGAGAATTAGAATGCCTGAAAGAAGTTATGACAACAAATTCGGAAGGAATTTCGGAATATATCAAGCTTATTGTCCCCACCTATAAAAGGGTGCAAAATGGAGGACTTTCATCTTAGACAAAAGCTCAGAGGGCATCAGGTTCTCTGAGCTTTTTGCTATTTCACTTTATAAAATTTCACTAAATCAAAATTAAAGGGGCATTGAGCCCCTTTCATACTTTCCCCTAAATTTAATATTAGAAACTGATTATGTAACGGAATACGAATTGCTTTTATTATGCTCAGACAGAGCATTTGACGGTATTATCAAGTAAGTGCATGTCGTATTCGAAATTCGGTTCTCTTTCAACGGCTTTATAGTAGTAAGATAGAAATTTATCTAACCGCCTGCTATAAAGTTGAACTTCCTCACATAAAAGATCAAAATTATTTTTCTCGATTAATTCGTTTAACTTGATGTGCATTTTAGCTATGACAACCATTAAGAAGTCTTTTGACATGAACTGCAGCCCCCTTTGATATAGATTTGATGTATTCCAAGAAAGCCACTTACTAAAACAGAATAACATAATAAGACAACCATTTCTTATATTATAACACAAACTGGAATAATATCAATATTGTTTGTATAATAATATATATAATATTTTGGAAAACTGGACTTGAGAATTCATTATTGAATAAAATGGAGTAATTGACGTAAAATATATGTTCTTTTCTTTGCATTTAATGTTATAATGGTAAGTGTGATGATAAAGACATTTTGCTATCATTAATTAAGGGGTGTTTTTTGTGAGTGCAAAAATTCTTATTGTTGACGATGAAAAGAACATTGTAGATATTCTCAAATTTAACCTAACAAAGGAGGGGTTTTCAAGTGTTGAGGCCTATGATGGCGAACAGGCTATTGAATTGGCTCACAGTGAAAAGCCTGATTTGATACTGCTTGATATTATGCTTCCTAAAATGGATGGATTTACCGTATGCCGAAAACTTCGTGAAACTATTTCTACGCCTATAATAATGATAACTGCAAAAGAAGAAGAAGTTGACAAGGTTTTAGGACTGGAACTGGGTGCTGATGACTATATAACAAAGCCTTTTAGCACCAGGGAATTAATGGCCAGGGTGAAGGCTAACTTAAGAAGAGCTGATTTTTCGGATTTACAAAAGAAGCAGAGCAATTATTTAAAATTTGGAGATCTGGAGATTGATATTGAGCATTATGAAGTAAAAAGGGAGGACAAAATTATTGAGCTTACCTTAAGGGAATTCGAACTGGTTAAATTCTTAGCTCTTCAGCAGGGACAGATTTTTTCAAGAGAAAGCCTTTTAGAAAAGGTTTGGGGCTATGAGTATTATGGAGATGTCCGTACGGTGGATGTTACAGTGCGTAGAGTCAGGGAGAAAATTGAGAAGGATCCGAGCAACCCATGCTATATTATGACCAAAAGAGGCGTAGGGTACTATTTTAGCAAGGTAAGCTAGTTGTATACAACTATTCTTCGTTTTATGCTTGTTTGTGTGAGGATGAGGTATGATTTTTAAGCGACTGAATCTATTAAGAAGCCTGCAGTGGAGATTGGTTACAATATTTATTTTATTGACATTTGTTTTAATGATTTCTGCAGGGATATCATTAAACTATTTTGTGGAAAACTTTTATTATGATACTTTTAAAGCCTGTATAGAAAATGGATTTGAATATTGGGGTATAGACAATAATGCCAGCCCTAAAAAAGAAGAGATCCTTGAGTATCTTACCGCAAATAATAAGGCTAACGCGATGTCTTTATTTTCAATAAACAATTTCCGATCCTTTACGGTAGTTGACATGAAAACCAATGAAATTTTGTATACCGACGAGAAAATGCCCTATATGGAAACATTGGCTCATGATATACAAAACTCTAGGAACTACCTTGCTGTGTTAGCCGGCAAGGTAGGAGACCAGGGAAAACTAATAAGGATCAATGACAAGGCCTTTTTTGATTATGCCCGGAGAATAGGGAATTCCGATTATGTTGTGTATTTCAGGTATGACAGGGAAGAATGGGCAGGAGCGATGGAGGCTTTTAATAATATAATAAAGCTGAGCTTTGTTATTGCAGTTATTTTATCACTAATTTTTGGATATGCCCTTTCGAAGACGATAACCGTCCCTATAGTTAACCTTATGCATAAGGCAAAAAAGATGGCTTCCGGGGATTTTGACCAAGTAGTGGAGGTAAAGTCGGAGGACGAGATTGGAAAGCTTACAAAGGCGTTCAATTTTATGGTTAAAGAGCTCAAAAACACTTTGAATCAGATATCCCGGGAGAAGAGCAAAATAGAGACCATACTAAACTTTATGACCGATGGAGTAATAGCCTTTGACATAAACGGAGAGGCAATTCATATAAACCCTGCTGCTAAGAGAATACTGGAAACAGATGATTTTTTCTTTGATTTTAATGAATTTTCAAAGAAGTATGAACTGGGGGTTTCAATAGAGGAAATTAAGTACCTTGAAAAATACAGCACAAAAGAGGTAGTTATAGATATTGGCGAAAAATATGTGAGGATGTATTTTGCATTGTTTACCGACAAGGAAAATAATGCGGAGGGTATAATAGCGGTTCTTCATGACATAACAGAAGAGCAGAAACTTGAGAACATGCGAAAGGAGTTTGTTGCAAATGTTTCTCATGAACTGAGAACACCCTTGACTTCCATCAAGAGTTATTCGGAGACACTTTTAGACGGGGCTTTAGAAGATAAGGAAGCCGCCGAAAAGTTCCTTGGAGTAATTAATTCCGAAGCAGATAGGATGACTAGGCTGGTTAAGGACCTTCTTCAGCTTTCGAGGCTGGATAATAGACAAATGAAGTGGAACATGCAGGAGTTCACGTTTGAAGAGCTAGTGAAAAGTTGTGTGGATAAGGTCAGGTTCTCATCCGAGGAAAAAGACCAGATACTGGAGTGCTTTACTATTGGTGAAATAACAAATATAGTCGGGGATAAGGATCGCATTGAACAGGTAATTTTGAACATCCTTACAAATGCAATAAAATACACCCCTGTAGGGGGGAAGATAACAATATATATCGGAAAGATGTATGGTGATGTTTATGTAAAGGTGGCGGATTCAGGAATCGGGATTCCAAAAGAGGATACTGCCAGGATTTTTGAAAGGTTTTACAGAACTGACAAGGCACGTTCTAGGGAAATGGGAGGTACAGGACTAGGACTTTCGATTGCAAAGGAAATAGTTGAGGCACATAATGGCAAGATATCTGTTTCCAGTGAATTGGGAAAAGGGACCGAGGTTACTGTAAAGCTACCTACATGTAACTGAATCTTAAATGGCGTGTAACAGTATTGTAATACTTTTATAGTATAATTTATGTAGTAAATAGGGTAATAATATAAGAAATTTTACCCTGCTAAGAGGTGTTGTAATATGATGAAAAGGATATTTGCGATTTTTTTAGTTTTTATATTAGGAGTTAGTTTATGCATTAATGCCTTTGCACAGTACGATATTCCGGAGTTGCTTTCGGATAAAGATACTCAAGAAACCGAACAATTTCTTGTTACCATAACTCGTCCTGAAGGTGATGAAACTACATTTAAAGAGTCGTACGTGCTCTGTGGCAATTCAGGCAAGGAAAACATAACAATAAAGCTTCTCATGTACAATGAATCTACAGAAAAGTTTGAACCCTTTAAGAACATAGATGGCGAGGATACATGGCAAATAGGAGTTTCAGGCTTTTTCATGAAAGAAATTGAACTTCCGAAGATGGGTGCTAACAAGATTAGAATAGTTGCTTTTGAAGGTTCTAATGAAAAAGACGTTGTACTAAAACCCGGTGAGAATTTGCAGGTAAATACTTTCACTGTTACATTGTTGGGAAAGAGTGTAAAGGACTCAATTAAAAACGGATTTTTAAGGATTACAGATATTTTGAACGTTCTATTCGGAGAATAAAGGTCTGAGATGTGAATGAGAAGATTAAATCGCGAAAGATTTAAGTTGTACATATTGTTCTTGCTGATTATAACGAGTTTTATACAGGTAGGTATCCTTTGGTATTATCAAAATCAGAGAGTGCCTACTAATTTTTTATTGGGTTTTTTCAATTCACAAAAAAATGAAGCGGTATATGATATCGGATATTTTTTTAAGCCTTACAGGGTTGTAGTTACGGAGGGATATGAAAATCCGCACTGGATAATTGATGAGGGTCATGAGTTTTATTCCCTGTTGTGGGACGAAGCAAGAGTTTATATCAGCAACTTGCTGACAAAAAAAAGTATTAGTCACCAGGGTGAATACAACAGGGAATATTGGGGAGAGGTAGTAATAAAGAAATCATTTGTATTTGAGTTTAAGACCAACATAAGTACAGAACTTCTTGCTGCATTTCTAAATATCAATCCGGATTCTGATTTTAAACCCGGTGGGATTTACAAAATGGCAATTCTCCCATCGGAAAACATAAATCGAAATTTAACGCTATATGTGTACAATGGCATAAGTGTTAACAAATACATCATGCCCTTTGAACAAAAAGGATTGCATATAAATGATTATGATCATATCATAAGCCAGTTGTACGAGGAAGACAGCGATGGCTATAATGTTGTTAAGGAGTATATATCAAACTACGTGTATGATTATTTGAGCCCCGATGTTCTGATAGTGGCAAAGGGCAATAGTTTCAGGGAGTTCGAAAGCCTCATTTGCAGTGTTCCGGATAAAATCAAAAACACAAGTACAAATGAAGAATTGGTCGAAATAGCAAAATCCATTCTTGGAGAAGATCATGATGGGTATATGAAAAATATCGATGTTTATGATGTTATAGTTTTTCAAAATCTCAGCAACATGTATAGGATATACAGGGATGGTTTGTTGGAATACAGGTATCTTTATGTAATTGACAATAATGATAAAGGCAGTGAGAGTGAAGCCTTAAACAAGGCACTGAATTTTATAAAGAGCAGGGAAGAATTGATATCTCCAGAGATTGATATTTATCTGGCGGGAATAACAAAGAACCAAAATTATTATACCTTTACCTTTGATTA
The DNA here is from genome assembly GCA_012523755.1 of Clostridium sp. GTDB lineage: Bacteria > Bacillota > Clostridia > Acetivibrionales > Acetivibrionaceae > Hungateiclostridium. The sequence goes on from JAAYTO010000151.1 coordinate 12,168, forward strand.
TAAATACGGAGATAGACCAGTGTCCCTTGATGATTATAAAATAAACAACAGAGATGGAAAGAGCTTAAATCATGCCATAACAATAGATGTAAACAGTAAGAGGGTATTAAACTGTTATTGGCTTTTAAAGGATTTTAAAAAGGGAAATGAAAAATTGCATCTCAATGTTAAATTTGAGTATATGTTTGAGGATGTGTTTGCCATTAACAGAGGATTAGACCGAAACAAATTTTCCATCAGGGATATAAATGTTGTATATGACATAGAATATGCTACCGAAAGTCTGGGATTGAAACCTGTTTGGTGCATTGAGACTATGGAGGGTAAAAAATACATTGTTCCAATGAGGGAAAAGCCGGAATAGGGAGGATGGCGATGGATTGGTCAAGAGCAAAGAATATTCTTATTTTAATTTTTATCCTTCTGAATGTTTTTCTTAGTATTACTATAATAAACGAATTTAGGGGAAGCAGTGTTACAAAGGAGACCATTTCGAATGCAAGATTGGCTCTTAAAGAAAGAGGGGTTGAAGTAAACTGCAGCATACCAGATTATGACGGGAGTGTGGGAACCCTAACCTATAAAAAAATAAGTTTCGATCAAAGAAGGCTGGTCGAAAATATATTTGGAGACCGAACCAATATTGATGATTTATTAGTGCAAGAGGCTATAGAAAAAGACGGAAAGGAACTGAGGTTTTTAGACGAGTATAGCTTTTTATACAAGAACATGGAGCCAGGAGAAATTGTGTCTGGCTTAAATAATTCGGATAAAATTCTAGGTTATGTTGAAAAAATTCTTAAGGGGACAGGTATACCGGTATTGGATTATAGAATTGACTCTGTGGAACATGGCAAAAAAGGAGTAACAACTTATGTTTTCAGGCAAAAATACAGGGATGTTTGGATTGTTGAGAACCATATCACCGTAAATTTATCGGATAAAGATTTAGTAGTCATGTTAAGATATCAGAAGGTTGACAGCATAAAAAACAGTAAAAAAGTTATGCCGGTATATCAGGTGCTGTTAAAAAATCATGAAATCATAAAGGATATTACAATAAATAAGATTGACCTAGGATTTAAAAACCAGAAAAAGGATGACGGTGGAAGAGAATTGGATGGTATTCCCGTATGGTGTATTGAAATTCAGGATATGGGCAATAAGGCTAAAAAGTACTTTAATGCGTATGATGGGGATGAAATTGAATAGGATTCCGAACAAAAAGGTAAGAAATCAGAAGAATTAAAAAAATATTGTGTAAAAATTTCTAATTTAGTAGTATAATCTAAGAAGAAGCTCTTTGCTCATACTAAAGTAATAATTGGCGGGTGGGGGATTAATTGGAGAAAATATTTATAACAGGGGGAAAACCCCTAAGAGGCAAAGTTAGTATAAGCGGTGCAAAAAATTCAGCTGTTGCTGTTATTCCAGCTGCCATTTTGGTAGACGGACCATGCAGAATAGAGAATGTACCTGATATCAGCGATGTTAAGGCACTTGTCGATATATTGAAAGAGTTGGGTGCCGATATTATTTTTGAAGACAATGAAGTTCTTAATATAAAAACTCAAAATTTGAAATCGAATATTGCTACATATAATATGATAAAAAGACTTAGGGCATCCTATTATTTAATGGGAGCTCTTTTGGGGAAATTTAAAAAAGCAGAGGTATCAATGCCCGGAGGATGCGACTTTGGCTATAGACCTATCGATCAGCATATAAAAGGCTTTGAAGCATTGGGGGCAAAGGTTGAGATTGATCATGGAGTCATAAAGCTCGAGGCTGAAAAGCTAAAGGGCTGTCAGATATATTTAGACGTGGTAAGTGTTGGGGCAACCATAAATATAATGTTGGCAGCCGTGAAGGCGGAAGGAATCACCTCCATTGAGAATGCTTCAAAGGAGCCGCACGTAGTTGATGTTGCGAACTTTTTAAATGCCATGGGTGCCAATATTAAGGGAGCCGGAACGGATGTTATTAAAATAAAGGGCGTACCCAACTTGGCAGGAGGGGCAACTCATTCGATTATTCCAGACATGATAGAAGCAGGGACGTTTATGATAGCCACAGCCGCCACAAAGGGCGATGTAGTTGTCAAGAACGTAATACCTAAGCACTTAGAGTCTTTGAGTGCAAAGCTTGTTGAGATGAATGTGGAAATTGAGGAAGACGGCGATTATATAAGGGTTGTTGGCATCGACAGGGTGGATAAGGTAAATATTAAGACCCTGCCATACCCGGGGTTTCCGACGGATCTTCATCCCTTGGTGGCTGTTTTGCTTTGCAGGGGAAATGGAACCAGCACCATAACTGAAGGAATATGGGATAGCAGGTTTCAATATGTTGATGAACTTAAAAGGATGGGGGCTCATATAAAGGTTGAAGGAAGGATGGCAGTAATCGAAGGAGTTCCGAGGCTGTCAGGGGCACCGGTGAGGGCGACGGATCTCAGGGCAGGAGCGGCAATGGTTATAGCAGGCCTTGTTGCAGAAGGAGTGACTGAGGTGTATAATGTAGACTATATAGACCGGGGATATGAGAACCTCGAAACTAAGTTAAAGGGTCTAGGTGCTAATATAGTAAGAAAATAAAAGAATAGAACAGAGAACCGTCCCCTGTTCTACTACTTTGCAGGAATAGGAGATTACAAATGATAAAGTTTTGCAGCTTATATAGCGGAAGCAGTGGCAATGCCATGTTTCTTTCGGATGGAAGTACAAAAATCCTAATTGATACAGGCTTAAGCGGTAAAAGGATTTTTGAAGCACTTGTTTCAATTGGCGAAAAGCCTTCGGAATTAAGTGCTATTTTAGTGTCGCATGAACATAGCGATCACATTCGTGGAGCGGGTGTGATATCTAGGAAGGTTGATATTCCAATATATGCAAACCAGAATACTTGGGAAGCTATGGAGCATTGCATTGGTCCTGTGAGCTTAAAGAATATAATGTATTTTGACACAGGAAAGGAGTTTGAGGTGGGAAATATAGTCATAAAGGCTTTCCCTATACCTCACGATGCTGCGGAACCGGTGGGATTTAATTTTTTTATCGAAAACAGAAAGATAACAACAGCTACCGATATTGGGCATATGAATAAAGAACTCTTATCCCACATCGAAGGGAGCGATTTGTTGTTGATTGAATCAAACCACGATGTGGAAATGCTGAAGGTAGGTCCATACCCATGGCCTTTAAAGAAAAGGATTCTGGGAGAACTGGGACACCTGTCCAATGAAATGGCAGGGAAGGTTGTGGCGTATCTGGCGGATAAGGGAACTAGGAACTTCTTTTTAGGACATCTTAGCAAGGAAAACAATTTTCCCGAGTTGGCCTATGAGACTGTACGCAACATTTTAAGAGAAAAAAACATAGATATTGAAAAAGATATAAGGTTATCGGTTGCGTTAAGAGACAGGGCAGGTCAGGTTGTAGAGATGTGATTTAAGGGAAACTCCTCGTTCGGGAATGCTGTGCTGGTATTATACAGTTGTAGAAATGTGATTGGTGTGAGATATGAAGCTAACGGTAATAGCAGTAGGAAAATTAAAGGAAAAATATCTTAAGGAAGGCATAAATGAATACAGTAAAAGGCTTTCTAGGTTTTGTGAGCTGGAAATAATTGAGGTAAATGACGAGCAGGCACCGGACAGCCTGAGCAGTATGCAGGAGGAACAGGCTAAGAAAAAGGAAGCCGAAAGAGTTATAAAAAGACTCAAGCCGGGGACTGTTTTAATTATTCTGGATGTACGGGGAGTTAAGGTGAGTTCGCCGGATTTGGCCAATAAGCTTAATTCTTATTTTATTTCGGGCAAATCACATATTACGTTTGTTATTGGCGGGTCGCTGGGAATTGACAAAGAACTTTTGGGCATGGCGGATTTAAGGCTTTCCCTTTCGGACATGACATTTCCACACCAGCTGACAAGATTGATATTATTAGAGCAGGTATTTAGGGCATTTAAAATAATAAACGGTGAAACATATCATAAGTGAGGGAAAGGCAGTGTTTTTTAAAAATACTGCTGATGGTGAGGTATGAAATGCTGTATAAGCAATGAGGTGTTTTGTTGATTCTGTTGTACCCTGAACAATTGCCCACGGATACTTGACACTAACGATGTATGGTGCTATAATTTCAGTGCCATAATTTTCATCAGTGAAGATAAATTAAAAGGAGGAATACACCGTATCAAAAGGTGTATTTATGTAGATGAAGAACAAGTTTAAAAATGACTTAATTATAATGTTAAAAGGATATACCATAGGCTCATCAATGAGCGTTCCCGGAGTGAGTGGCGGTACCATGGCCATCCTGCTAGGAATTTATGACAAGCTTATAAGCTCAGTCAGTAATTTTTTAAAGGACATCAAAGGCAATATTTTATTTTTACTGAAGTTCTGTATTGGAGCCGGTGCCGGTATTTGTTCCCTTTCATTTTTATTAAAATGGATGCTGGAAAAATTTCCGTTGCCTGTATCTGTATTTTTCTTAGGTGCGGTAGTGGGTGGCATTCCCGCACTGTATAAGAAGACAAAGGAATCTTCGCTTAGAATATCTTCAGGTATTTATTTCTTGTTGGGTTTCCTCGTTGTAATATCCATTGGATTTATTCCGGAAGGAAGTGTCAATGTTGGTACCGGTTCAGGAGTTACTCATTATTTGATGTTACTGATCACTGGTATTATAATTGCCTTGGCTTTGGTGCTTCCAGGCATTAGTACTTCCCATATGCTGCTGGTATTGGGTATGTATGATGCCATGCTTGGTGCAATAACGAGGTTTGATGTTGTTTACGTTGGAATATTGGGAATTGCAACGTTAATAGGTGTTTTCCTGATTACAAAACCAATTGAATGGACCTTAAATAAATTTCCCCATCAGACCTATTGTGCGATTATAGGATTTGTTCTTGGCTCCACAGCAGAGATTTTTCGGGACAAAATATTACCCGCAATTCCTGAAAGTGCCGATGCGTTTTGGTGGATAGGTTTCGGTCTGATTTCCATAGTTGCATTTATTTTAGGATTTATGTCCATTAAATCCTTGTCCAAATTTCAAAATGATTGATGAATATACACAAAAAAAGATGATGATAAGAAGCAGCTTCGGAATAAAATTTCGTTGTTGCTTTTTTAAACCTTCGACTCGTTATATACTTTTGTGATAATGTGGTAAATTTTATATATGGGCGAGCATATTGCAAATATTCATTCAGGTGTCACGGTGAAATCATGAAGGAAGATTAAGCCATGGCATAAATTACAGATAAACTTTATTGAGCCTTTGTAGTAAGATGTTACCCATAGATAATGAAAAGTGGGGTTATACTAAATGGGTAAGAAATTATACAAAGGGAG
>JAAYTO010000152.1 GCA_012523755.1 Clostridium sp.
ACCTTGAAGTTAGAGTGTAAACTATGAAACCGCCGTATACGTGAACCGTACGTACGGTGGTGTGGGAGGTCGGTAAATAAAATAATTATTTACCTCCTACCCGATTTACTTGTCTTGCCAACTATAATTATACTCTAAGATTAAAAATTAATCTTTCTTGAAAAATACACAGCAGTATACTAGAATTAAGAAGTAAGTCTCTTTGTCGTGAATAGAGAGAACAAAAGGGATGGTGGTTAAATTTATTTGGAGGGTGTTATGAGAACCATTTGTGTTAATGATATTATTGAAGCTGTGGAACGGCTTTGTCAAGAATCAAACTACAATTTAAATGATGACATAAAAAAAGAGCTTGAAAAAGGGATTCAGACAGAGAAGTCTGAAAATGGAAAAGAGATTTTAGCACATATTATTGAAAATGCAGAGATTGCCGGTAAAAAACGCATGGCAATTTGCCAGGATACTGGTATGACGGTGATTTTTTTGGATATTGGTCAGGATGTGTATATTACCGGTGGAAACCTTACCGATGCAATAAATGAAGGGGTAAGAAGAGGCTATAATAAAGGATACCTCAGAAAATCCGTTGTAAAAGATCCTGTCTTCGAAAGGATTAATACTACGGATAATACGCCTGCTGTGATTCATTATAATATAGTTAATGGGGACAGAATAAAAATAACAGTGGCTCCAAAGGGATTCGGCAGTGAAAACATGAGCGGGCTTAAGATGCTGACGCCTTCAGAGGGGATTGAGGGAGTCAAGAGGTTTATTATTGAGACAGTTGATAAAGCGGGACCAAATCCCTGTCCTCCTATAATTGTCGGTGTTGGTATAGGGGGAACTATGGAAAAGGCGGCATTACTGGCAAAAAAGGCTTTGCTGAGACCTATTGATGAAAGAAGCTGTGAACCCCGTATAAAAGAATTGGAATTGGAATTGCTCGAAAGTATAAATAGCTTAGGAATAGGACCAGCTGGTCTTGGGGGCAGGGTTACGGCTCTTGGTGTAAATGTTGAGGTTTTTCCGACGCACATTGCAGGTCTTCCCGTTGCAGTAAATATAAGCTGTCATGCCACAAGACATTCTGAAATTATTATTTAATTGGTACTTATTTTAAGAAGGGTGGTAAATATGAAATATACATTGGAGGCTCCTTTTGATGACGAAAAGATAAAAAGGCTCAAAGCAGGAGATACTGTGAGCATTAATGGAATTATATATACAGCTAGGGATGCTGCACATAAGAAAATGATAAGTCTTATAAATGAAGGGAAACCTCTTCCTTTTGATATAAGAAATCAGACGATTTATTATGTGGGACCTTGCCCGGCAAGACCCGGAGAGGTAATCGGTTCAGCCGGACCTACAACTAGCAGCAGGATGGATGCCTATGCTCCTAAGTTGATAGAGCTTGGATTAAAAGGTATGATAGGAAAGGGTCTAAGGAGCAAAGCTGTTATAGATGCAATGAAGAAGTATAAGGCAGTATACCTTGGTGCAATTGGAGGAGCGGGGGCATTAATTGCACGTTCAATAGTTGCCCAAGAGGTAATTGCTTTTCCGGAATTGGGAACAGAGGCAATACATAAACTTACTGTTGAGGATTTTCCTGCCATCATAATAATCGACAGCAATGGAGATGACTTATACCGCATGGGAAGGGATAAATACCGGGCTGTGAATCCGGAAAATAATACGTACACATGAAAGGAGTTTGTATATTTTTATTAGCCGTTAGTGTATAATATATGTACGCAAAATAAATTGACTATAAAATATAATGATAAGGAGGGACGAAAATGGGAAAGATTACGAAAGACATGATAATAGCTGATGTGCTACAAATGGACAGAGGTACTGCACCTATATTTATTAGCAACGGAATGCATTGTTTAGGTTGCCCATCTTCATCGGGAGAGAGCATTGAAGAGGCATGTGCAGTTCATGGGTTAAGTGCAGATAAGCTTGTTAAAGAATTAAACGATTATTTTGATAAGAAATAGTTGGATTATCGATTAATCCAATGAGGGATTTTTTCCAAACAACGTGTTTTGTTTTGAGTTTGCAAAGATGATTTGGTCAGAAACATTGGCAGATGATGCTTGTTTGGTGACGTTATGAAATGTATTACCAATAAAGTCCGAACTATTTTATGTTTTTTAGTGAAAATGTTCGGATTTTTTATTGTGCTAATTGTGTTTTTTTGATATTATATATCGTGGAAATTGTTTTTTATATTGAACCCACATAATCTATAGTTATTGTTTAGGTTCGAAAAAATAAGTGGATTTGCAGTACCATTAAAAGAATTATTTGTGGTCTGACTTCCGAAAAAGGGGGAATGGTAGAATGGCTACCAGGGTTGTAATTGGTACACAATGGGGAGATGAGGGCAAAGGCAAATATATTGATATGTTGGCCAGAAATTCCGATGTAGTAGTACGTTTTTCTGGCGGTAATAATGCTGGACATACGATAGTAGTCAATGGAGAAAAATATGCACTGCATATTATGCCCTCAGGCATTTTACATGAGGGAAAGACCTGTATTATTGGAAACGGTGTAGTAGTTGATCCTGCTGTTTTACTTAGGGAGATCAATGAGCTTAATGAACGGGGAATAAGCACTGAAAAACTTTTAGTGAGTGATAGAGCACATGTTATAATGCCATATCATAGAGTCTTAGATGAGCTCCAAGAGAAATTTAGAGGCAAGGATTCGATTGGAACCACAAAAAGAGGAATTGGTCCATGCTATTGTGATAAAGCAGATAGAACAGGGATTAGAATGTGTGACCTTATTGATGAAGAGTTTTTTATTAGCAAGATAAAAGATAACCTTAAGATTAAAAATCTTCTTATTGAAAAGGTGTATGGAGGTCAAGGGCTAGATGAGGCTCAGGTTATATCCGAATATCTGGAGTATGGGAGAAAGCTAAAGAAGTACGTAACGGATGTAAACACTATTATATTTGATGCAATAGAGCAGGACAAAGAAATATTGTTTGAAGGAGCACAGGCGACATTATTGGATCTTGATTTTGGAACATACCCCTTTGTAACATCCTCTAATCCAATTGCAGGTGGAGTTTGTGTTGGTGCAGGTGTAGGCCCTATATATATCAATGAGGTATATGGGGTTCTTAAGGCTTATACATCGAGAGTGGGGGCAGGACCCTTCCCAACGGAACAAAATAACGAAATTGGAGATAGAATAAGAGAGCTTGGCTCAGAGTATGGCACCACAACGGGAAGGCCGAGACGCTGTGGCTGGCTGGATACCGTTATGATACGTTATGCTGCCAGAGTAAATGGACTTACCGGACTTGCAATAAACCATATTGATACAATAGGAAAATTACCTAAAATAAAGCTTTGTGTTGCATATAAGAAGGATGGTCAGGAGATAACAAGCTTTCCTTGCAGTCTGAAAGAACTTGCCAAATGTCAGCCTGTTTATGAGGAGTTTGATGGATGGAATATGGATGTCTCGAATGTTCGCACCTTTAGTGAGCTTCCTGAGGATGCAAAGAAATATTTAAAGAGGATAGAAGAGCTTGTAGGGGTAAAAATAAAAATGATTGGTGTGGGCAAAGAAAGAGAGCAGACAATAGTAGTATAATAATAGAACTCAGGGAGAAGATGCTTCCTGAGTATTTTTTTAAAAATTATGTTGACAGGACACCCTATTCTGTTGTAATATATATAATTGTGTGATGCGTAAATCACAATTGAATGCGAGCCATTAGCTCAGTTGGTAGAGCACATGACTTTTAATCATGGTGTCCTGGGTTCGATTCCCCGATGGCTCACCAAAAGATGGCGAAAGACCTTGCAAACAATAGGAATGTGAGGTCTTCCTTTTTGCCAGAGAACGTGCATTGTTTTTTTATGCACTCACTGCTAAAAAACTTAAAAAATTTTATATATTTCACTTGACTTTTTATTAGGATGTAGTTACAATATACTTTGTCGGTTAGCTGACATAAAATTATTAAATTACGTGGCCCATTGGTCAAGCGGTTAAGACACCGCCCTTTCACGGCGGTAACAGGGGTTCGAGTCCCCTATGGGTCACCATAGCCTGTAGTATATGCTGGTCTGCTAGAAGTTCTTAAATGCTGGTAGACCAGTAGAACAGGTCAAAATATGGCCCGGTAGTTCAGTTGGTTAGAATGCCAGCCTGTCACGCTGGAGGTCGAGGGTTCGAGCCCCTTCCGGGTCGCCATTTTACTATATGCTGGTGTAGCTCAGTTGGTAGAGCAGCTGACTTGTAATCAGCAGGTCGGGGGTTCAAGTCCGTCCACCAGCTCCAATTATAGTCAAGTACTTCGAAGTATTCGAGGTACCTGACTTTTCAGTTAAATTTCACGAAGTGAAATGACCAAAAAGCGAAAGGGATTGATGTCGTTGAGCTTTTGTTAATAGGGGTTTCATGGACTGAAATGGTAATAAAAAGTTGAAAAAAATTGTTGACTTATTAGCCTAAAGCAAGTATAATGTTAAATGCGAGTCAAAAATAATATGAATTATATGGAGGGGTTCCCGAGTGGCCAAAGGGGGCAGACTGTAAATCTGTTGGCTCAGCCTTCGATGGTTCGAATCCATCTCCCTCCACCAGTTAAAAAGCGAGTATATACATACTCGCTTTTGTTCTAGATTACATTCTTCCTGTTATTTTATTTTGTTTGTCCTGTGAGAAGTTTTTAGTTTGTCTTACGATGTATAAAGGTCTTCCTTTTGCCTCGTCATATATTCTTCCTATGTATTCTCCTATTATACCGAGAATAATTAATGTTATACCGTGAAAAAAGAGATTTACGGCAAGCGTAGATGCCCAACCTGGCTGCACGTGAGCCGTAAAAATCCTTGTACAAATAACAACTATAAGGTATATAAAACTTATGGATGAAAGCAACATTCCGAAAATGGATGCAAGTTTTAAGGGCTTGTATGAAAATGAAGTTATGGCGTCGAAAGCAAACTTCATCATCTTTTTTAACGGATATTTTGTTGCACCGGCAAAGCGTTTATCCCTTACAAACTCAATACCTGTCTGTTTAAAGCCAAGCCAGCTAATTATTCCACGAATATACCTGTTGCGTTCATTAACCTGTTTGAGGGCTTCACATACCTTTCTGTCAATAAGCCTGAAATCACCTGTATCCACAGGTATTTCCACATCGGTCATACTTCGCAGAAAACGATAAAATATTTTTGCAGTAAATTTCTTAAAAAATGTTTCGCCTTTTCTTTCTTTTCGCTTTCCATATACAACATCATAACCCTCTCGCCATTTTTCAATCATTTTTGGGATAAGCTCCGGAGGATCCTGAAGGTCTGCATCAATAACCACAACTGCCTGTCCTTCCGAAAAATCCATTCCAGCTGTTATTGCGGTCTGATGACCGAAATTTCTGGCGAAATCTACAAGCTTAACGGTTTTATCCTTATTGCACAGCTCATAGACCATAGGAGCTGTTTTATCTTTGCTTCCATCATTGACAAATATTATTTCGTAGGGTTCATTTATGGCGTCCATAACCCCTTTAAGCCTTTTGTAGGTTTCCAAAATAACTTCCTCTTCATTGTAAAGAGGCACCACAACTGAACATACAATATCCTTAGACATATTTCTTTCCTCCAATTAATTTATTAAAAATACCAAGTGGGGAACCACTTGAGGGCTCTCATATAGGATACTGGAACCTCAAGCCCTGATATACCTGGATAGAATAGTATAAACAGTGCCAATACAATTCCTAGGTATACGTATGCAAAATATTTAGCTCCCTTATATTTATCGACAGCTTTCTTTATTACATATACTATCAGCAGTATTATAAAAGGTACAATGGAGAAATAGTGATAAATAAACGCTATTCTCGGAACTGCTATCCAGGGGATGTACTGGAATATAAGTCCCGATAGTACTACCAACAATTTTTTATCATACCTATAAATACTTATGAGCAACAAAACAATTGAAACCAAAAGACAGATCCATATAACCATCTGAATGTTTTTATCTTTAAGATAGTTATCGTCTCTTACCACATTCCGATAGGCGGTTAATATCCCAACATACCCGGCGGAGGATACAAAAGAGGTAATAATAAGACTTGTATCAATCTTTGAGCGAAACAATATAATAGCAATCAATACAAAGAAAATTACGCCCCACCAGAATTCTGTATTACCGGATTTAAAAATGTTGGTTATAAAGCCGGGAGCTGATATTTTTTCGCACAACTGCCAGAGTGATGCGTTTATGTTTTTAAAAATATTAGACATTATTGTCTTGGGTAATGCAATATATCCAAAAGAAAATACCGTCAAAGTAAATAGGACTACAAGGTTTTTGTTAAGTTTTGAAAGTGCCCATATACTGACTATTAATAGTGCTAAAAGTCCTATCCACCAGACTGCGGGATTGCCCATTGTAAAAATCTTTGACACCATACCGGGTTCAAGATCCTTTCCAAAATAAAAAGCCATAGGTTTTACCATTACAGGCCATTCCCACCATGCAGATTGATATGGGTGTGTAGATTCAAGTCCGGAATGAAAGTTTAGCATATCTAAAGAGTTTTTCCAAAATATCCCGATACCACTTTTGTTATTGGGTGTCAGCATCCATGGAATATATGAAAGTATATAGATTATTGCAGGAATTATCGCGAG
>JAAYTO010000153.1 GCA_012523755.1 Clostridium sp.
TCCCTTTGTATAATTTCTTACCCATTTAGTATAACCCCACTTTTCATTATCTATGGGTAACATCTTACTACAAAGGCTCAATAAAGTTTATCTGTAATTTATGCCATGGCTTAATCTTCCTTCATGATTTCACCGTGATAATGTGGGTTGCATTTAATCTGAAGATTTCTTGCATCCTTTCTTATTCAAGAATTTCCTTGAATAAGAAAAAGTAATATAATATTTTTATGTAAAACAATTTTAAATTTTATTAAAAATTGATTATAACCAGTATGGAAAATACTTGCTTTCTATTTGAATCCTTTAACAAAATGGCAGAGCAAAGCTATTGTAGCAAAAATCTGAATAAGCCTATAGCAATATTATCCTCTAGATTTTATACCGTAATAGATATTATAATTCTATCAGGGGTGCTAAACGATGTTGTTCAATTCTTACAATGACTATGAACTTGTACCAAGAACGTATTCTATCAAAAGCTATCGCCGAAGGGAAACATCTATAGGAAAGAAAATTTTAAAATTTTTTGTTTATTTCACTGCACTAGTGATTACAGCTGTTGTAGTATTCCTGTTTTTTGTTGATTAACAAAGCAAAGAAGAAGGTTTTAGGTTATTTTCCTTCAGAATTTCGAAGAAGATATTTTTTACTGTTGACAAATGCCGCGGACGCAAGTATAATAGTTTTTGTTGTTAACTAATATATGCGGACGTGGCGGAATTGGCAGACGCGCTAGACTTAGGATCTAGTGTCACCGACGTGGGGGTTCAAGTCCCTTCGTCCGCACCAACAAGGTTTGAGAGGATTTTTTATAAATTTTCTCAGACCTTTTTTCAATCCAAATTTCTAACGAATTAAAAATCTTCTAACGTAATACTCTCATTAAGTGTTCTTGCAATGTTTTCCTGCTGTTCTCTATCTACATGAGCATATATGTTAGTGGTGGTTTGTATATCGGGGTGCCCGAGCCAAACAGATACTTCTTTCAAGCTGAAACCCTGTTTAAGTAAAAAAGAGGCTGTACTGTGTCTTAGGTCATGGAAACGAATATGAGGCATATTAGAAGCTTCTACAGCAATGAAGAGTAAAAATTCTTCGGGCTAAAATTGACATAACGTCTAGCCAAAATGTCCTAAATATGGCATAATAGAGCATACGATATTGTTGTAAATAGAACATTTGGGAGGAGTATTAAAATGGTTAAAAGGAAAGATAAAAGAAAGTATGGTTATCAAAAACTCGGAAAAAGCTTTGGGTGTCCAGTTAGATGAACTACCTCACTACGATACGATTAATAACTTTTTAATGGAGTTACCGCTAGAAGAGTTGGAAAAGATTTGGACTTACATGATAAAAGAGTTATTCACGAAAAGATGTTTTGATAACTATAGAATCAACGGAAAGTACAGGGGTATTATTTTTGATGGAACCGGATTATTCAAATTCGATGAAAAGCGTTGTGAACACTGTCTAAGAAGAGAATACACAGATGAGAAAACAGGAAAAACAAAAACAATATATATGCAGCATGTTCTTGAAGCAAAGCTTGTAGTGGGCGATATGGTTTTAAGTATTGGAACTGAATTTATTGAGAATGAGTCAGAGGATGTTAAAAAACAAGATTGCGAATTGAAGGCATTTTACCGATTAGCAGAGAAAATTAAACAAGACATATCCCTGACTTCCTATTTGAATTCTGGGAGACAGTATATATGCAGCAGAGCCTGTTTTTAAGGTGTGTGATAAACACAAATGGAAGTATTTATTCCGGTTCAAGGAAGGTCGGATAAAAAGTATTGCTGAAGAATATACCAAAAGAGGAATATCCTCAAAACTGTTAGAAGCGATTTGCACACGCAGACTAACAGACGAGGATATTCAGCAAATATTAAAACCTGTACAAGTGAGGTTTACTTGATATAATTATTATAGCAGGGAGGTTATAGTTATAGTCTTAAGTAGTGGTGTAAAATTGATGGCATTAATCCTAAACAAGTTGATGGAAGCTGAGGTAACTGCAAAAATTGGTGCAGGTAAATAATATGGATTTTCCGCGAGAACATTGGGCACAGCTTCATTCTACGAATCCATTAGAACGACTGAACAGGGAAATACGGCGAAGAGCTGACGTGGTGAGTATATTCCTTAATCGTCAATCAGTAATAAGATTGGTTGGTTCAATACTAATAGAGCAGCATGAGGAATGGCAAATTGGTAGAAGATACTTTAGTAAAGAAACATAGTGGAAAACAATTTACACCATTTGACAAGACTCTATCCAGAAACTGGTGGTGAATATGCCTTTGTAAAGGATGTGTTATTTTGAGTTTAACAGCTATAAGCAAATACATGAGCTTAATTCTGCGACATAAACCAGAGACAATTGGAATCAGCCTTGATGAACATGGTTGGGTCGATGTTGATGAACTTATTATGGGGATCGCAAAGACTCATGAATTCAATATGGATATTCTGGAAGAAATCGTTTACTCAGATAATAAACAGAGATATTCGTTTAATGAAGATAAAACATTGATTAGAGCAAATCAGGGGCATTCTATTCCAGTAGATGTCGAGTTAGATGAGATGGAACCACCGATAGAACTTTGGCATGGAACCGGAGCAAAATATGTGGACTCAATTGATACTCAGGGACTTATTCCTAAGAGCCGGTTGTATGTACATCTGTCAGAGGATATTGATACAGCTGTTAAGGTAGGTATGCGTCATGGGAAACCGATTCTTTATGTTGTAAAAGCCAGTGACATGTATAGTGATGGATATAAGTTCTATCTCTCGAAGAATGGCGTGTGGCTTACAAGACAGGTTCCTGTGAAATATCTTGAAAAGCAGGTTATATTTGCTCAAAAGTAAATCAAGCCTAAACTTTGCCACCGGGTAAAGATTTTAAGGTGTTCTGAAACATTCCGTTAGGTCTTAGAAGGAATGTTGTTGGGACACCTTTTATTTAGGGGTACTTCATTTAGTGTCAAAAGATCCAAGGGATTTGATTTTAGGGGATTTTATTTCGAAGGAGAGGTATTGAATGAAAGAATCAATCTTAAAAAGTTTTGCAAAGTATGTTAGCTTGAATGTCCTGGGAATGATAGGATTATCCTGCTATATTTTAGTGGATACTTTTTTCATATCAAAGGTTTTGGGAGCAATGGGTATTGCGGCACTTAATTTTTCTATTCCGATTTATAGTTTGATTCATGGTACAGGACTGATGATTGGTATTGGTGGTGCTACAAGATACAGTATATTAAAATCCCAAAAGGAAGACAAAGGGGCTAATAGGGTATTTACCACCTGTATAAAAACAGGTGCCCTTATAGGAGTCGCTTTTGGACTAATCGGTATATTCGGTTCAAAATCTCTGGCTTTGATTTTAGGGGCAGATATGTCCACATTAACCATGACTAAAACATACCTAACAACAATACTATGCTTTGCACCGGTTTTTATCATGAACAATATTATCCTTGCTTTTGTACGAAATGATAATAACCCGAATTTGTCAATGGTCGCAATGCTTTTCGGCAGTCTTTGTAATATTGTTTTAGATTATATATTTATGTTTCCCCTTGATATGGGAATTTTTGGTGCAGCTTTTGCAACAGGCCTTGCACCGATAATAAGCTTGGGTATACTGACAATCCATTTTGTAAAAAGAGAAAATAGCCTTAGATATGTTCACGATAGAATGTGGTGGTTTTCTATTTGCGATATTTTTAGTTTAGGCTTATTTGCTTTTATTACTGAGGTTTCTTCTGCTGTAGTTCTTATAACTTTTAATCTGGTAATTATGAGCCTTGAGGGAAGCCTAGGGGTTGCATCCTATGGAATTGTTGCTAATATAGCCCTTGTGGGGGTTTCAATATTCACCGGAATTGCACAAGGAATACAACCCCTTGTCAGCAAGGCATATGGATTGAAAAATTACGTAGTGTTAAGAAAAATAATAAAATTTGCTTTTCTCTCTTCCCTTGCAGTGGCATCGGTTATATATATGCTTGTGTTTTTCAATGCCGATGGAATAACTAGGATTTTTAACAGCGAACAGAACCTAGAAATTGCACGAATTACTAAAGTGGGACTTAGGATTTATTTTGCAGGTTTTTTCTTTGCGGGTATAAATATAATAATGGCTGCATATTTAAGTGCTACAGAGTTAGCTAAGGATGCGTTTGTTATTTCCGTTACACGGGGGTGCATTATTATTGTTCCTATGGTTCTGTTATTAAGCAGTATTTGGGGAATGACAGGTTTATGGATGACCTTTGTTCTAACAGAGGGTATTGTGACCATAATAACGGTTTTTATGGCAAGCTCAAAAAAGAAAATAGGGATAACTCAAACATAAAATTCTTTCATATCATCCAGTCTCAAGCAAGATAATTTACCACCATAGAAGCAAGCCCCGCAATCAATTCCTATTTTATTTTCGCCATGCCATATATTTAGTGATTTATCGCTATTAAGGTGGCAGGTGGGTACATGTCCAAATATAACAGTATATTTATCAAGAGGTTGGGAATTGAAAAAACTCTGGTTCCAAAGCAAATATTCAGTATTTTGCTTACTCATAAATTCTTCTATGTCCGTAATTTTAGTGTAAACCGATGCATCTACTCCTGCATGGGAGAATATGTACCTGTCCAATATTTTGTACAACCTGCAGTTTTGCAGATATTTTATTATATCAATTTGCTCTTCCGGACTTAAAGATTCAAATTGGGACAAAGTAGAAATGCCGCCGTTGTTAATCCAACAATGGTAATATCTCACATCTTCGTCGATTAATGATTTTAGGAGCATATGCTCATGATTTCCCAGCAATAATTCCATATTTTTGTGTTGCATAATATATTGTAATAAAGGCACAGATTCCAGCCCTCTGTCTATTACATCACCTAGGATTACTAATTTATCATTGCTGCTGAATTCTATTTCATCCAACATATTAAGAAACTTTTCGAATTCTCCATGTAAATCAGACATTAGATAAAATATTTTTCCTCCTCATACCTTTGTCTTTATTTAAAATGAATTAAATAAGTTTTTCAACCAGCCCAATAAGCTTTTCTTTTGTATTCAGTTCAGGGTTTTCAAGAACAGCATTGAGGAGCTTTTTTAAAATAACACCGATTTTGCGGTCTTGCTCAACCCCCAAAGCCAAAAGGTCATCCCCATTTATGGCAAGATCCTTTATTGTCAGGCAGTGATTGTTTTTCTTTATGTCATAATAAATTTCCCGTATTTTTTTCAGTATACCAGATCTTTCGTCAAAATACTTTGGATTTTGTCCACTTTTATTTGCCTCCTGCACCTTTAAAAGATCCCAAAAAATATCCTCTCCCATCATGCTGACAGCCTTCCGCACTGATTTATAATCCGGATTAATGCGTCTGTCGTGGTGTTTAATAAGTCCGAGAATTCTCTTTGCGGTTGCATTGTCAAATTTAAGTCTTCTAAGAACCCTTTTGGCTATCTCCATACTTTTTTGCGGATGACCGTAAAAATGGTCAATTCCCTTATTATCGGTGGTTTTTGTAACAGCTTTGCCTGTATCATGCAGAAGCATGGTCCATCTGAGTGCGGTATTTTTTTCGATGTTCGCCACTGTGTGCAAGGAGTGTATTGCTACGTTGTAAATATGGTACGGGTGGTTCTGGGTTATGTCAAAGCATATATCAAACTCTGGAAGAACATGTTTTAAAAGACCAGTTTCCCTCAGTATAACAAATCCTTCCGGTCTATCGGAGGTCAATATCTTTGAAAGCTCGCTGCGTATTCTTTCCGGACTCACTCTTTCAATATTTCCGGAGTTCTGTTTAATTGATGAAAGGACAGAGACATCAATTTCAAACCCCAACGTTGAGCTGAAACGTACTGCTCTGAGCATTCTTAGAGGATCCTCTTCGAATCGCTCGTCAGGCTTTCCGACGGCACGGATTATCAATTCTTCTATGTCTGAGAGCCCCGAAAAAGGGTCAATTATTCCCGCATTGGGGTGATAGGCTATTGAATTCATGGTAAAATCCCTGAAACTCAGGTCTTCCATCAATGTAGGCGGGGTTATGGAGTTGGACGCCCTGAAGGTGGTTATTTCATAATTAGTGCCATTTATAACAGCGGTGACTGTACCGTGCTTTATGCCGGTTTCAAATACCTTAGGAAACAACCGCTTTACATCATCAGGCTTTGCATTGGTGGTTATATCCCAGTCCTGCGGAGTTTGACCTAAAACAATGTCGCGAATGCAGCCTCCCACTATGTAGGCATCAAAGCCGTTTTTATTTAGCGTTTTAATTATATGGCTTGTTTGTGCAGGAATGTCAAATACAATTTTTTTATTCATGCGATAAATCCCCTTAAACTATAAAAGTGAAAAAACTGTACGGTTATTTGTCCAATTAATTTGCTCATATCAATATTTTATATCATAAACCCGTATTTTATAAAACATCAAAACAGAGTATTAACTGGCGACTGCAACTTGCTTCACAATGTTTCTTCTATATTTTTCTTTACGTAAATAATATACATCAATAATATACATCAATAGCATACATCAATAGTATACATACCAATAAGAGCTAACCGAAAGGGGTTATCCGCAAATAGATAAAAAAAGACCCCGTGCATTCCAATGAGAGAAGGGAGAATGCAACGGGATTTAGGGGAGTAACTTTTTTAAAATTACTATAATTAATATACAACATATTATGTGACTATGAAACATAACGTCATAATTTCGCGAAATTCGACAAAATATTCTATGAAAAGCATCGCATTGAGTTATGTAAATCAATAATAAATCAATAAAAGTCACAGTTAGTTGATTTATTGGACATTGTTAGACCACATTATGGATGCGAATTAAAACGTTAGTCCTGAAAATCGAATAAAGGGGAGTAGAATGACGAGATAATGAAACCAGTGTATAGATGCCACAAAAAAAAACCTCATTTATTATTATGAGGAATTAAGAGTATTACAAATCTCATATTCATTATACCATATGTAAAGGCTAAATTCTATAATTTTTTTCATTTATATTACAGAAATATTAAATTCATATTAAATGCGAAAATTAAATGACTAATTTTAAAGTAGCGAGGAGTCTTGACCGTTTAATAAAAAGCTGATATTGTAATTTGAGAAGGATTGGTTTTCTGTCTTAGAATTGGTGGGAGTTGAGGGAGTATGAATTCTAAAATAAAGGATGAGATGACGGACAAGCTGTTTGAGGCTATCTTGCTCCTTGAAAATGTCGAGGAGTGTTATAATTTTTTTGAGGATATATGTACTATTTCTGAAATAAAGGCTCTTGCACAAAGACTTGAAGTTGCTAAAATGCTCAGAGATAAAAAGACATATAGTGAGATAACTGAAAAGACTGGGGCTAGTACAGCGACAATAAGCAGAATTAACAGGGCACTTAATTATGGTGCCGATGGCTACAAAACTATTTTAGACAGATTATACAGTAAAAAGTAGATGGAAACTTATTTTTATATATGTGCTTTTGGTGTTGATTAAATTCAAAAAATCGGATATTATTACACTTAAGAATAAACATAAGTTAAAAGTCTTTAAGGAAGGTGCGAATGTTTAAAAAGCTTTTTTTAAGTTTGCTGATTTTATCGGCTCTAGCATCGGAAGGGCAGCTAAATATAGCAGAATATATAATAAACCCTCAGTTTTGTGAAAATTTAGGGTTGAATAACTTGATGGATTGTGAAGTGCTTCCGGTAAACGAACGGGTATTATCGGCACGCAAAGATGCAGAAAGTACTGTTCTTATTTCTGATGCCAATTTTTCGAAATATACTTCTTTATCAGAAGATAATCGAGACGGAATACGTCCCGCAGTAATAGGTGATTATAATTGCTACCTCAATTTATATATTTCTTATCTCCAAAAATTTAAAACAAAAGGTGTAGATCCTTTTATAAGTAAGGATATATGCCTTCATATGTCCGATTTATCACCTCCCTGTGAAAAAATCTGAGGTTCTGTTCAATAATGCTTAGAATCGTCAGTGAATAAAGTATCATGGTAAAAGGATGCTAATAAAGGTAAGGTGATAACTTGCTTTATTTTGTCGTTATAATTGCAGCTACCGTACTCGCAGCGGTGTATGGAAAGATAAAGAGAAGGTTCCTTGATTTATTTAATGTAAAACTTCAAAAGACTTGGTTGATAGTTGTTGCCTTTGCCTTTCAGACCGCAACGAGGTTAATGGGTATTAATGGTGTTGGTTTTGTGGTGAAATACAGTCTAATAATTCAAGCGGTAGTATTTGCTTTATTGTTTTTGTGCTTTTGGTTTAATAAAAAATATATCGGACTATGGTTTATTGGATTTGGTGCATCATTAAATGCATTGGTTATGACTATAAACGGAGGAAAAATGCCGGTTAGTCTTGAGGCTATGCAAAAGGCAGATATTCAGACGTTAACCGATATGGTATTGTCAGGTTCGGACAATAAGCATGTAGTTTTAAGTGAGACCACTAAGCTGGGTTTTTTAGCTGATATCATATACTTACCTGGAGTATTGGGTTGGGGTATCGGGGTTTTGAGCATTGGAGATGTAATTGTTGCATTGGGACTTTTTATATTTGTATTTGAACTTTGTATTTCTTCAATGAAATTATCGAATAGTTGACATGAACAATATATTATATCTGGAGGTTTTTGTATGTTTAAGTTATTGGAAAAAATAATTGGAAGTTATAGTGATAGGGAACTTAAGCGGATTATGCCTATTATTGATAAAATAGAGAGTCTAGAGCCGGAAATGCAGGCATTGAGCGATGAACAGCTGAAGGCAAAGACCCCTGAGTTTAAAAAGAGACTTTCGGAGGGAGAGACTTTAGATGATATTTTGCCGGAAGCTTTTGCCGTTGTAAGAGAAGCTTCAAAAAGAGTTCTTGGCATGAGGCACTTTAAGGTTCAACTCATAGGAGGTGTCGTGCTTCACCAGGGTAGAATAGCTGAAATGAAAACCGGTGAAGGAAAAACATTGGTTGCAACACTTCCTGTATACCTGAACGCCCTAGAGGGTAAAGGAGTGCATGTTGTTACTGTAAATGATTATCTTGCAAAGCGTGACAGTGAATGGATGGGAAAGATATACAACTTTTTAGGACTTAGCGTTGGTCTTATTGTGCATGGACTTAATAATACTGAGAGAAGGCAGGCCTATAATTGTGATATTACCTATGGAACCAATAACGAGTATGGATTTGATTACCTGAGGGATAATATGGTTATTTACAAGCAGGATATGGTTCAAAGGGAACTTAATTTTGCCATTGTGGACGAAGTGGACAGTATTCTTGTGGATGAAGCCAGAACCCCTCTTATCATATCTGGGGCGGGAGACAAATCTACAGATCTTTACACAAGAGTAGATGCCTTTGTCAGGAGACTTAAAGTAAAAGTGTTTACAGAAACCGATGACAAACAGTATAATGACGATATTGCAGCTGATTATATTGTGGATGAAAAGGCCAGTACGGCGACTTTGACTGCTGACGGTATAAAAAAGGCAGAGGAATACTTTGGGGTTGAGAACCTTTCCGATCCCGATAATCTGACACTTTCGCATCATATTAACCAGGCTTTAAGGGCTCATGGCATTATGAAAAGAGATAAGGATTATGTAATAAAAGACGGTGAAATAATTATAGTTGATGAGTTTACCGGACGTCTTATGTACGGAAGAAGGTATAGCAACGGACTGCATCAGGCAATAGAAGCAAAGGAAGGAGTAAAGGTTGAAAGGGAAAGCAAGACCCTTGCTACTATTACATTCCAAAATTACTTTAGAATGTATAAAAAGCTTTCCGGTATGACGGGTACGGCACAGACTGAAGAACAGGAATTCCAGAGCATCTATAGGCTGGATGTCATTGTAATACCGACAAATATGCCGGTAATAAGGAAGGATCATAACGACTGTGTATATAAAACCGAGAGAGGAAAGTTTAATGCAGTAGTAAAACAAGTTGTTGAGTGCCACGAAAAAGGACAGCCGGTTCTTATTGGTACGATATCCATTGAAAAGTCTGAGATGCTCAGCTCAGTACTCAAAAAACGGGGAATTCCCCACCAGGTGCTGAATGCGAAATATCACGAAAAAGAAGCAGAGATTATTGCCCAGGCAGGAAAATTAGGTGCTGTAACCATTGCGACTAACATGGCTGGCCGGGGAACAGACATTGTTTTAGGTGGTAATGCTGAGTTTATGGCAAAGCAGGAAATGAGAAAGAAAGGTTTTAGCGAAGAACTCATTAATCAAGCTACAGGCTTTAACGACACCTTTGATGAAGAGATATTGAACGCGAGAAAAGTGTTTCGGGAACTCCATGATGGATTTAAAAAAATTACAAACATCGAAAGAGAGAAGGTTCTTGAGGCTGGTGGTCTGTTTATTATGGGTACGGAAAGACATGAGTCCCGACGTATTGACAACCAGTTAAGAGGCCGTTCGGGACGACAGGGAGACCCAGGGGAATCCAGGTTCTATATATCTCTTGAGGATGATCTGATGAGACTTTTTGGATCTGATAGGCTGATGGGTATGGTAAATGCGTTGGGTCTGGAAGAAGATGAGCCTATTGAACGAAAAATGTTGAGTAATGCTATTGAGACTGCACAAAAGAGGGTTGAAGGCAAGAACTTTGCCATAAGGAAAAACGTTCTCGAATATGATGACGTTATGAACAAACAGAGAGAAGTAATTTATAGCCAAAGAAAAAAGGTTCTGGATGGCGAAAACCTCAAAGAGAATATTACTAAAATGATGGAAGGAATTGCTGAAGGCATTGTTAATTTATACTGCGGCGAAAGCCAACATCCTGATGATTGGGATTGGGAAGGCTTAAGGTCTTATGCACAAAAGTCTTATGTAACTGAAGGAAGCCTTAATTTCTCAAAGGATCAAATGGAAAAAATGACAAAAGAATCATTAAGGGAATTGATTCTTGATAATATGCTAAAAAGATATGAGGAGAAAGAACAGGAGTTTGGTTCTGAATTTATGAGAGAGCTAGAGAGAGTCGTACTTCTAAGAATTGTAGACCAAAAATGGATGGATCATATTGATGATATGGATCAATTGCAGCATGGTATACGGCTCAGGGCTTTTGGACAGAGGGATCCTGTTATTGAATACAAATTTGAAGGCTTTGAGATGTTTGAGGAAATGAACCGGAATATTCAAGCGGACGTAGTAAAAGTAATTTTAAATACCCAGATTGACCGCAACCGTATGCCTCAGCGTGAAAAAGTGGCGGAACCTGTGACAGCATCCTATGGAGGTGACAATGTCAAGAAGCCTGCTGTAAAAAAGCAGAAGGTTGGACGAAATGATCCCTGCCCCTGTGGAAGCGGAAAGAAGTATAAAAAGTGTTGCGGAATAGATGATTAATGGTTCATAAAACTATATTGGATCATTATTAAGGGGGGTTTAAAAACCCCTTTTTGCAATTAATTGTGGACTTTGTGCCTTGGGTTTTTATATTTAAGTTAGAGGTAAACCGGGGAGGTATTTGTTATGGATTACGATCAGGCAATTGAATACATACACAGTACATTTAAGTTTGGAGTAAAATTGGGACTTGAAAACATAAAAGCCCTTTTAGATTTGATGGACAATCCGCATAAGAAACTTAAATATGTGCATGTTGCGGGAACAAATGGAAAAGGCTCGACAGTTGCTTTTATTAGCAGCATACTTATTGAATCGGGCTATAGAGTTGGTATATATACATCACCTTACATACAAAGGTTTACAGAAAGGATCCGGGTTAATACCGATGAGATTTCAAAACAAGATCTGGCCAGGATAACTTCGTTTGTGAGGGATAAGGTGGAGAGTATGGTTTCGATGGGTCTTAACCACCCGACGGAGTTTGAGATAGTAACTGCAATTGCTTTTCAATATTTCTTTGAAAAAGGTTGTGATATTGTTGTGCTGGAGGTGGGACTTGGAGGCAGATTTGATTCCACCAATGTTATAGATAACCCACTGGTTTCGGTAATAACAACTATAAGCTATGACCATATGGATATACTTGGGGATACCCTTTCTAAAATTGCCTTTGAGAAAGCGGGAATAATAAAGGATGGGACTCATGTGGTGTTATATCCCCAGAGCAAGGATGCCGAAAGGGTTTTGGAAGAGATTTGTAGAGAGAGAAATGCCAAACTGCACAAGGTCTCCTTTGATACAGTAAAAATGGTAGATTTTTCCATTGATGGACAGGAATTCGATTATAAGTCATTGAAATCTTTAAAAATAGGTTTATTGGGAAGACATCAGATAAAAAATGCAGTGACTGCTATAGAAACAGTATCTATTCTTTTGGAAAAAGGATATTGTATCAGTGAGGATTCAATAAAAAAAGGGTTAATCAGGGCTAAATGGCCCGGAAGGCTTGAGGTATTGTGTAAAAAGCCGGTTTTTATAATTGATGGGGCTCACAATTTAGAAGGTGTGCAGGCCTTAGTGAGATTCTTGAAGGAATATTTTCCAAAGAAAAAAATAGTATTTATTATCGGTGTGTTAAAAGACAAGGACTATATGTCAATAATTAAGGAAGTTGTGCCTTTTGCGGAGCATATAATAGCAGTTACGCCACAAAACAAAAGAGCTCTGCCGGCAAGAGAATTGTCAGAAAATATTAAATTTTATTGTAGTAATATATTGGAAAGTGATACAATCGAAGAGTCAGTAAAAAAAAGTTTTGAAATAACTCCGGAAGATGGCTTGATTTGTGCCTTTGGTTCATTATATTATATAGGTGAGGTAAGAAGCATATTTTCAGTATCATAAATAAAGTTCATTACACCATGTGTTTCACCAACAATTAACATAAAAGGTTATTTAGATTATTAAGTTGGGTATATTTTATATTGTGGTATTTAACTGAACTTTGCAAGAAGTCGCCCAACCTCTTAGGTGGGAGATGAATTGCAGATTGACACAACCTACCATTATATGTCATACTATAAACAGTGGTAAAACTTATAAGGTAGGTGAAAACATGAAATTAGACTCAAACAATCATTCAGTATTCTTATTATATTATCATTTAGTATTAGTAGTAAAGTACAGAAGAAAAGTAATAGATGATGCTATCAGTAATAGATTAAAAGAAA
>JAAYTO010000001.1 GCA_012523755.1 Clostridium sp.
AGTTCAGTTGGTTAGAATGCCAGCCTGTCACGCTGGAGGTCGAGGGTTCGAGCCCCTTCCGGGTCGCCAATATGCCCAGATAGCTCAGTTGGTAGAGCAGAGGACTGAAAATCCTCGTGTCGCTGGTTCGATTCCGGCTCTGGGCACCAGTATTTAGGTACATGAAATAAATATGCGGGTTTAACTCAGTGGTAGAGTGTCACCTTGCCAAGGTGAAAGTCGCGAGTTCGAATCTCGTAACCCGCTCCAAAATATTGAAACTAGAGATCGGAAGCATGCCGGTGTCTGGTTTCTGTATATGGCACCATAGCCAAGTGGTAAGGCAGAGGTCTGCAAAACCTTTATTCCCCAGTTCAAATCTGGGTGGTGCCTCCAGATAATAATTCATAAATTTAAAAATGAAAACTCCTTGAATTCAAGGGGTTTTTGTCGTTTTAGCCTTTCAGGCGATGAGCAATCTTTAGCCTCCTTGAAATAAAGGCAGAGTCTTTCCTTCTGACTTTAGTGGGGTTAGAATTTCTCACTGAAGCCCTTAATGCATTCAGTTTGAGCTGAACGGGTGACTGATGGAATAATAAATGCATTATGTTATAAATAATTGGCTCTATCCTGTAAATAGTAATTAGTGAATTAATAAACTTATCACAAAGGGGGAATATGTATGAAAGCGTTATTTTTGGCAGGAGGTTTTGGAACCCGTTTAAAGCCAATTACAAATGATTTGCCTAAGCCAATGGTTCCGATTATGGGCAGACCTCTTCTTGAAAGGAATATTGAAAACCTAAAAAAACACGGCATTAATGAAATATTATTAAGCACATGCTATAAGCCTCATATAATTGAGAAATATTTTGGGAACGGAAGTAAGCTGGGAGTAAAAATCAGCTATATTTCTGAGGATATGCCTTTAGGCACCGGCGGAGCAATCAAAAATGCACAAAACTTTTCAGATGATACCTTTATAGTGTTTAATGCAGATATATTAAGCGACATTGATATTTCCAAGATGATACGCTTTCATAAGCAAACAGGAGTTATTGCAACCATTGCAGTAACGAAGGTTGACAATCCTTCAGCCTATGGGGTAATTGAGCATGATGAAAATGGCTTTATTAAAGCCTTCAAGGAAAAACCTCAACCCCATGAAAGCTGTTCCAATCTGATCAATGCAGGAATATATATTTTTGAACCGGAGCTTTTGAATGAGATTCCTTCGGGAAGGGCGGTGTCGATTGAACGGGAAACATATCCGCATCTTCTTCAAAAGGGATATAATTTAGCAGTATATGATGGGTGTTCCTATTGGCTTGACATAGGTACGCCTCAAAAATACCTAATGGCTCACAGCGATATTCTTGAAGGAAAATTGCCCATTAGTGAGCATAACTTTAGAGAAAACCCCAAATACATAAGCAAGACAGCAAATATAAGCCCCGACGCCCAAATAATCGACCCGGTGTATATAGGGGATAATGTTGAAATTGGCTCATCAGCTGTTATAGGCCCTAATACCGTTTTAAATGCTCATTCTTTTGTAGGGATGGGTGCAAGGCTTTTAGGGAGTGTTATATGGGATCATGTTGATATTGGAAGCAGAGCGGCGGTTGTAAACTCAGTGGTTATGTCCAACTGCAGGATTGATAAAGACAGCGAGAAGAATAATTCTATTTTAGCTGAAAATTACAGCTGTCCGATAGCGGTATAAAGGGGGTGTATATTTTTCTTCACATTTATTTTATGCACCCGTATAAGGGGTATTTCTTAAGCAAAAGGAATACCTTAAGTCTGGAAAACGTAGCACATTAAATTGGACAGGAGGATTTAGTATGGTTTCAAATAAAACAAGTAAGGTTGCATTTTTGAGCACTTACCCTCCAAGGGAATGTGGTCTTGCCACTTTCACGCAGGATCTGGTAAGGGAACTTGATAAGGTGGAGATTTTAGACAAGCCCGGAGTAATTGCTGTGAGCAATAATGATTATACTTATAGCGGCAGAGTTATGATGGAGCTTTGGCAGCATGACAGGGAAAGTTACAAAAATGTGGCGGATGCCGTTAACAATTCGGATGTTGAGCTTCTTGTTGTAGAGCATGAGTATGGAATATTCGGAGGGGAGGCAGGCGAGTACATACTTGACCTTGTTGATAACCTTAAAATACCCTTTGTCACAACACTCCATACCGTTCTTCCCGAGCCTTCCGAAAAGCAAAGGGAAGTTTTGAGGCTGCTTGGAGAAAAGAGCACAAAGATTGTTACTATGGCAAAAAATACAAAACCTATTCTTGAAAGGGTCTATGATATAGCCT
Source organism: Clostridium sp. (assembly GCA_012523755.1). Lineage (GTDB taxonomy): Bacteria > Bacillota > Clostridia > Acetivibrionales > Acetivibrionaceae > Hungateiclostridium. The sequence goes on from JAAYTO010000001.1 coordinate 2,308, forward strand.
CTTCAAAGATTGAAATGATACATCATGGAGTGCCTTACAGGATTCTCGAATCCAGAGAAAAGCTGAAGAAAAAGCATGGTCTTTCGGGACGGAGTCTTGTAAGTACCTTTGGACTTTTAAGCCCGGGAAAGGGATTGGAGTATGGAATCGAAGCCATAGCAAAGGCAGCTAAGGAGCATAAAGATATCCTTTATCTGATTCTAGGACAGACACATCCCTGTGTGAAAAAGGAATCGGGCGAAGTATACAGGGAAAAACTTATAAAATTGGTCGATAGTCTGGGAATTGGCGAACATGTTCGGTTTGTAGATAAGTACCTTTCCAAGGACGAAATCATGCACTATCTCCAAATGTCAGACATCTACATGACATCATACCTGGGAAAAGACCAGGCAGTAAGCGGAACCCTTGCTTATGCTGTGGGCTGCGGAAGGGTTATAGTATCAACTCCATACAGCTATGCAAGAGAAATGCTTTCGGAGGGAAGAGGGCTTTTAGCAGGGTTTAATGATGCCGATTCATTGGCAAGGCATATCATGTATGTTCTGAATAATCCCAAAGCAAAAAAGGAAATGGAAGAAAAAACTTTGAGTGTCGGCAAAACGATGATGTGGGAAGAAGTTGCAAATCATTATGCCCAATTCTTTATAGATATTCTTGAAGGATTGAAGCCTCAGGGCAACATGGTGTTATGATGAAAATGATTTATTCTAACAAAACTTTTAAAGATGACCACATCTTCCGGCTTACCGATGAGACAGGAATGCTGCAGCACTCAAAATATGCACTTCCCGACCCAAACCATGGATATACTACGGATGACAATGCAAGGGCATTGATTATGGCATTGATGCTATATGAGGAATATAAAAAGAAGAAATACCTTGACCTTGTTTACCGGTATGCTTCTTTTTTATTGAATGCACAGAATGAAAATGGCAGGTTTAAAAACTTCATGGGATATGACAGAAAATGGCTTGAGGAAGAAGGCTCGGAGGATTGTTTTGGAAGATGCTTGTGGGCACTGGGATATGCCATTTCCAATGAAAATACCCCTCAAGGGGTTAAACAGGGTCTTTCACACATATTGAAGAGTGCAATGCCCCATGTAACCGCACTCAACTGGCCGAGGGCAAAGGCATATTCAATTATAGGTCTTGCCTACCTTGAAGATGAGGACGCAGCAGGACTTATTTTTCAAATGGCTCAATCCCTTTGCTGTCAGTATGACGAGCATAAGGACGAGGATTGGAAATGGTTTGAGGATGTTGTTACATATTGCAATAGCACTCTTCCATGGTCTCTTATGGCAGCTTACAGGGTTACAAGAGAAAAACGGTTTCTCTATGTGGCCGAAGAAAGCCTAGAGTTTCTTGAAAAGGTTACATTTAAAGACGGATACTTTAAGCCAGTAGGGTGTGATGGATGGCTGTTAAAGGGAGGAAAATCTGGCGAATTCGATGAGCAACCAGTGGAGGCATGCGAAGCAGTTTTAACCTGCATGGAGGCCTATAAAGTAACAAATAAAAAGAAGTATTTGCAAAAGGCGAAAAAATGTCATGCATGGTATGAGGGGGCAAACTCTAAGGGAATCAGCCTCATCGATAGTGAAACCGGAGGGTGCTATGATGGACTGACCCCAAAAGGAGTAAACCTTAATATGGGAGCTGAAAGCCTTGTTTCATACATTATATCTTATATGAAAATATCTGAAGTTAGATAATGAAAACACCTGAATTTATCGGTCTTAAAATATTGTATTTATATTTTTTCTTGCCTAAACAATTGCACACTCGTAAATCTAAATGGCTTGACTGAGACGGATAACAGTAGTAAACTAAAATTAGTTATTATTAACATATATATATAAATTATAATAATATAATTGCTTGTTGTTTGTCATTTTGTGTTGTTTTCGAATACTATTATAGGGAGGATTTGTACATGAAAGCTGAATTATTCAGTGGAATTGTTGGGTATTTAGAAGGGATATCCAACATTGTGAGCTTTTACGGGGTGTGCTACGCACATAGTTATAAATTTCTTAGGTATGATAACTTAAATGACATTAACGAGTGTGTAGAGAAATTTTATAATGAAAGTCCAATTAAAGAACACAGGACAAAGATTGACGAGATATGGGAATTGGATGACTGGAAAAGTGACTTGTTTGAAAACTGCTGTGACTGGTTTTTCAGGGTGTTCAGCATGAGAAACTTCGAGGTTTCCATTGAGGATGAATATGGTAATACCATGCCTGCTCAAAAGAATAAAAAAAGCAACCGTGTATTCAGTGGTTTGTTAAATCGATTGGAAGAGTTCTTTGAAAATGAAGACTTAAAGGTGTATAAGCTGTTCATAGATCCCGCTTGGGTCGGTGAGTTTGCTTGGGAGCAGTATTTTTTCCAAAAGGGAAACGAGTTCTATGTACTTAGTTTCTATCAGGAAGGTTTAGTCTAAAAGGATCAAAATAAAAAACTGAGGGATATATATTCATTTGGTTATTATTCTCAAAAAGGTTTCATATTAACACTTTTGAGAATTTTTTATTTACCGTGCAACAATCAAAAACAAAAAACAACTTTTTCTAAAGTATTACTGCGGGTGTATATTATTTAAGCGAAGGAAAATATGGAAGAAACATTGTGAAGGGATTTTACGTCTATTAATAATATACGCAATAATTTTATGTTGTTTTCAATTAATGCGTAAATACATAGTAATTTTATAGGAGTGGTTTTGCGTGAAGATAAAAAATGTGAGGAATAGTTTTATCAAGAACTTTCTGTTGATTGTGTCTACAGCAGTTTTTGCTGTGGGCATGATGGCGGGATGCAAGTTTGAAGACAATAAGGCCAGTGCAAATAACTCATATAAACCAACAGATTCAAATACTGCTGCAAACCGGGTGGTTGATCAGGAAAAAATAATGGAGCAGTATCAATCACTGTTGAAAAATAATGCTTCATTAGCTGAAATTGTTAAATTCATGGACGGTAATGTCTCTCAGGTTTCAAGTAACAATGCCGTAATGATAGTCGATGAATTTGAAAAAAGGCAAAAAGAGTTTTTACCTGAGTTCGAGAAAAAATTCGTGGAGAATGGGGATATCCAAAGCAAGATGGCGGAAGCATTTTTGCAGGAGTTTGATATAAGTAAAATAGACAGCATTGAGGATGAAGAGTTACAGATGCTATTGAAGGAAACAAAGGAAAGTGGTTATAAAGTTGAAACGGCAGAAGGAACGTTTTTCCCTGTTATAAATTATGAGGTTTATAAAAAATACAGTGATTATGTAACTGACGATTTTAGGGAATATATTAATATAATGGCTGTGGAATCAAATAATACTCCGGCTAAGGATGCAGCCCTTGTTATAAGTTGGGAAGAAATACTTAACAGGGCATTGAAACAAGAAAAGTTTATAGCCGGGTATCCGGATTCAATAAGAATCGATGATATAAAAGGGTTGTATAAAAGATATTTGAGCTTTACGTTGTTTGGCTTAAATAACACTCCCCTATTCAGCTATGATTCAAACACAATGAATTCTGAGGCTAAACAGGCTTATGTGGATGTATTGAAAACAAACTCAAAGGATAGCGGTTATCTTAAAATTTTAAGGGACTATATGAGCCTGATGGAAAGGAATGGCTACAAATTAACGAATGAGGTTAAAAAATATCAGGAGCAAGTAATAGAAAAGCTGGATTAATAGGGGAGTTTAATATACAGAAATGGGGGTCTTTAGGGCTCCCATTTTTTCATTGTGGGATTTCACGAAGTGAAATGGCCAAAAAGCGACTTTCGGGCGGCGGATACCGATTAGCCTTTCAGGCGGGGAGCTATCTTGTGGCTCGTTGAAACACTGCTGATGTAAGAAAATTTTTTTCGTATTAAAGTGTTATAATGTAACGTTTATTATACCTTAGGCGTCATTATTATTGTACGCACAACTGACCGGTTAGTGAAAAGGAGCTAAGAATATGTTTCAGGAGGAAAAGCTGCAAAAAGCACACGATGGAGATCTAAAGGCGATAGAAGAAATATGCTCTTTAACATGGGAACCCGTATACCGTTTTGTATACTATAAAGTGCAAAACCGTCAGGAAGCCGAGGATATTACACAGGAAGCCTATGTAAAGGCACTTTCCTATCTTCAGAGGAGTGATGTAAAAATAGAAAAATTTATTGGCTTTTTAAAAACCACGGCATTAAATATTTTGCGGGATAAGTGGCGTAAGAAAAAACGCCGGGGTTCAAAGGTAAATTATGACGAAATAAGCCCCGCACAAACAGCTGTGGACGATGCTACGGAGGCCAGCACCCAGAGGGCGGTAATACAGGATGCGATGAACAAACTTAATGGGGAGCAGCGGACGGTTATTGAGTTACGGATACTCAAGGGCTATTCCACATATGAAGCTGCAAAAATCATGAACAAAAAAGAAGGCACGGTTCGTGTGCTGCAGTACAGGGCATTGAAAAACCTTGCTGCAATCCTTAAAAGTTATGATTAATTTTGGAAGTTGGAGGTATAGAATTATGGCAAATGATGAAAAAAGACTGTCTGATTATATTAATAGACTAAATGAGGAGAAAAAACCCAAAGCCCATGAAAATTCCACTGAATCTTCGGAAATGGAGGAGCTTATGAAGACTGTGAGAAAGGTTCGTAGTTTAAAAGAGCCCACCCTTCCAGGGATGGACTATCCCGGGAAGTTAGCCGAAAATGTGGCAAAACAGCTATCGGCAAAGCCGGCAGTTAAGAATAAAAAATGGACTTGGATTGCTGCAACGGCAGCGGTGGCTGCAGTGGTCACACTGGTACTTACACTAAATTTTGTATTGCATCTTGGAAGAATTGATATTGTTTATGCTATGGAACAGGCCTTTCAAGAAGTAAGGGCATATCATGGGATTATTGAGATTATTGAGAAGAATGCCGAGGGAAAGGAAACCACGCAGGCAATCCGTGAGGTATGGGCCGATAAGGAAGGACATTATTATGTAAAAGAGCTTTACGGCTCACAGACGGGTCTGATAACGGTAAACAACGGAGAAAAGAAATGGCAGCAGCGTCCCGATGAGAAGCAGGTGTTTGTTTTCCCTGCATTCCCTGACCCATACCAATTTACTTTTGAACTGGGTAATGAGATAGACGATGTTAAGAATGCTGCTGAGGTTAAGACTATCGGAGAAGGCAGTGTTTCAAACAGGGAAGCGGCTGTTTTAGAGGTGACACCCAAGGGAGGAGAACCGTACCGCATATGGATTGATAAAGAAACCAAGCTTCCTCTTAAAAGGGAGAGTGCAATGTTAAATTCAATCCAATATACAGTAACTTATATGAGTATTGAATATTGCGATGTTTTACCCAAGGAATTGCTTGCCTATGGCATTCCCGAGGGCTTTGAGGAAATAGATAAAAACCCTGAGCAATTGGTTACCAATATTGAAGAAGTAGAGGGGATAACCGGGTTTGCTCCCAAAATACCAAAAGGAATACCACAAGGGTATAGAATAGACAGCATAGCGGTTGCAAACGGCATGAAGACAGTCAAACTCAATTATACTTCACTGGACAAACGAAACCGGGTAATTATTTTGCAAGGGAAGGAAGAAGGGGAATTAAATCCCGTATCAACAGCAGTTTTAGGCACGGTTAACGGAAATATTGCCGAAATCCAGTCACCTGTTCAAGGGGATTATGGAATCCTCGCTGGTGGAGGAGTTTATTCCGGCATAACGGATATTTCCTCTATTCGTTGGCAGGAAGGCGGGTTTGAATTTGCTGTAGTTGGAAACGTTTCGCTGGAGAACCTGGCTTTGTTTGCAGAAAGCTTAACCGACGGCCCGGTGGTGATTCCAAAAGGGGATGAAAAAATATCGGATAAGCCGCAGATTGAAGTTCCTGTTGACTGGGAGATTGAAGAAAATGAACAGAAGAGTGTAGATGCCGGGCATTCCCCGTGGAAACTTGATCCCGTTTATGTTGCCCAGGTATTTGCAAGCCTGAAGATTTCTCCGGAAGGAATTCAAGGAGACTACCCTGTCCCGTATGAGGATATCAAGGTTATAAAGAATAATGGTGTAGATGCTGTTGTGGAAATAAGCACAGCAGAAGCAACGGTACGCAGGGTGTATTTGAAGAGGCTGATGAGACAAGACAGCACGGGAATATGGACTGTGGTGGGGTATGACCCCGTTTCACCGGAATAAGGTGCAAATAAATCTTAAGAACTTGGGCAGGATATGGGGATGTTAAATATTTCCTGTATCCTGCCCGATTTAATTGAGTTCTTAATACACCCGCCGTATACCGGGAGGTATTTACGGCGGTTATGAGAGTAGAAAATAAATCAATTATTTTCTGCCGTCTCAATTTTATCATTTAGATTATAAGTAATACATTTTGATGCTCTTCGGGTACGAGTACTTGAGGAGGTTTTCTTTTTTGCAGCTGCTTCCTTTCCTACTCGCTTTGCCGAAGAGGCAGATTTCGCTGATGCTCGATTGCTACAATTTTTATTTGTGCATGTACCGTCCAACACCAACGAACCACATATACAAAATTCTGCCAATCAAATCACTCCTTTAGTAGTAATTATATCACAAAAACTGAAATCTTATAGGTTTCCTAAAAACATTTACGTGCATATTATTTAATGTGAAGAAAAATGTGGAGGCAGTATTTTGTATCAATAAATTTCAAAACTGATATTAATTTTTATAAGTTAACTTTTCAAATAGTGTTTTTTAATATATAATTGAAGAACAATGTTATTATTTATTCTTGTTGTTCCGATATATATTGCAAGTATTATAATTATCTTCAATAGGAGTTCACAATAAATGTTTAAAAAAAAGATTTTAATAATTGATGATACCGAATTTATGACAAAGTTAATTTCAGATATCCTGATAAATGCAGGCTATGATGTAGTGATTGCACCAAATGGTCCCACAGGCTTGCAAAAAGTCAGGACAGAAAAGCCCGACCTTGTTATATTAGATGTTATTATGCCGGGCATGGATGGATTCGAAGTTTGCAAAGTTTTGAGGGAAGACGAGAGTAATAACCTGATGCCCATTATCATGCTGACGGCACAGGAAAATGAAGATGATAAGCTGACAGGGCTTGAGCTTGGTGCCGACGATTACATAATAAAGCCGTTTAATAGCAGGGAACTGGTTAGCAGGGTCCGGAATACGTTGAAACGTATAGACAGAAACCGGTGGGCAAATCCTCTTACTGGACTGCGAGGAAATATCGAGATACAGACTGAAATAAACCAAAGGATTGCCACAAAACAGCATTTTGCGGTTATTTATGCAGATCTTGATAATTTTAAGGCTTATAATGATGTATATGGTTTTGCCAGTGGAGATAGGGCTATTAAGCTAACTGCCGATATAATTATTGATAATGTGCATAACTTCGGAAATTCGGAAGACTTCATAGGTCATATAGGCGGGGATGATTTTATAATTGTTTCAACTCCCAATAAGGCAGAAGCGATATCCCAAGGAGTAATCAATGACTTTGATATAAAAATAAAAAGTCTTTATTGTGATGAAGACTTGCAAAGAGGATATATTGTGACAAGTAACCGGCAGGGTCAGATTATGAAATTCCCTTTAATATCTATATCTCTAGCTATTGTAAGCAACGAAATGAGGGAGCTTATCAGTCATATTCAAATTTCTGAGATAGCAGCAGAGCTGAAAAAGAAGGCAAAATCTATGCTGGGAAGCACTTATGTAAAGGACAGGAGAAAGAATTAGAATTATTAAGGATTTCAAAAATTGTCAAAACAATTTCTCTTAATGTATTAACTAAATAAGGAATGGATTCACACTATTTACAAGGAGGTAAGGTTCGTGAAACTAAAAAGAGTTCATGCTTTTTTGTTGACAGCTTTTATGTGCATAACTCTGGTGCTGCCGGGTTGTAAAAATGTTGAGGCCGACTTTAACGGGATTTGTTTAAATCTTGGGGATGAGCCGTTAACCCTTGATCCTCAGTTGGTTTATGATGTTGTTCCAATGAGGGTTATTAATGCGGTTTTTGAAGGATTGTGCAGGAAGGACAAAGAGGGCCTGCCTGTTCCCGGTGCTGCAGGGCATTGGGATATAAGTGAGGACAAGCTGACCTACACTTTTTACATCAGAAAGGATGCAAAGTGGTATAATGGTACCTCTGTCACTGCAAAGGACTTTAAAGATGCCTGGATGCGTGCCCTTGACCCTGAACCGCAATTCCATGAGCCCGCTTATATGGCAAATCTCTTTTTTTGTATAAAGGGTGCCGAAGCTTACGCGTATGGAGAAGGCAAGCCCGAGGATGTAGCGATTGATGTAGTGGATGACAGGACTCTGAGGGTTACCCTTGTGCAACCGACACCATACTTTTTGGATCTTGTATGCAACAGTGTGTACATGCCGGTTAACAAAGAGTTTTTCGATCAACAGATTTTTGGAGATGTTTCAAAGTATGGGACAGAAGCCGAAACCATTTTGGGCAACGGACCTTTTATGGTAGAGGAATGGAATCATGATGAAAGCATTGTTTTGAAAAAGAATGATGCATACTGGAATTCGGACAAAATTAGCCTTGAAGAAATTGAATTTAAAATGATAAAGGATAATACCGCTGCCATCAACTCCTTTAAGTCTGGAGAAATTGATATGGTGGAGGTAACCGACCACCTGTTGGCAAATGAATTGAAAAACAGCAACAGCCGGGTGGAAACCTACAATGCGGGAATAGTTCAATACATAACGATGAATAACGAGGATCCTGTACTCTGCAATGTAAATATAAGAAAGTCCCTTTCCTATGCCCTTGACCGGAAGACCCTTGTGGAAAAGGTAGTGAATGATGGTTCAAAAGAGGCTTTTGGCTTTGTCAGTCCCATTGTAGGAGGGCATGAAGGAAAGTTCAGGAAACAGGCAGGAGACCTGTTTAAGGACAATGATATAGATACAGCAAGAAAGCTCCTTAAAAAGGGATTGGATGAGTTGGGACTATCTGAAATGCCTAAGACCACTTTTTTGATTAATGACCAGGATATATCAAAAAGAGATGCCCAAGTGTTGCAGGACATGTGGGAAAAGAGCCTGGGTGTGGATATAGAGCTGCAGGTAATGTCCTTTGATGCAATGACGGAAAAGATGCTGTCAAAAGATTATCAGATGGCACTTCTCGTGTGGGCTGCAGACTATAATGACCCACTGGCTTATCTGGATGTTTTTTCGTCAAAAAGCTTTTATAATGTAGCATATTATTACAATAAAGAGTTTGAAGAGCTTTTCGACAGATCTATCTACGAAACTGATGAAAAGAAAAGGATGGATTTACTGCTGAAGGCAGAAAAGATTGCAATAGATGACATGGCTGTCTGTCCACTTTACTTTGTTGCCAACAGTTATGCAGTTAAAAGCCGGGTTAAGGGACTGGTGAGGGGAAGCAGTGCCATACAGGATATTGATGTTTACTGGACCTATGTAGAATAGGTTAAAATAAAGGATGCAAGTGGTTGCTGCTATGCACGGACTGCATTGAAAGAACATACTATCCTTGAGAAGGGGATGAAAAATTGAAGTTTACGAGGTTTTTACTAAAAAGATTGGCATTCTTTTTGGTAACCATGTGGCTGGTAGTAACCCTAACCTTTGTGCTGATTAGGTGTTTGCCGGGAAGTCCGTTTAATTCGGGTAAAATGGTTCATCCTCAAATATTAAACAATCTCAACACAAAATACGGTCTTGACAAGCCTTTTTATGAACAGTACCTTCGCTATATCAAAAACCTTGTAAAAGGCGACCTTGGCATATCCATGATTTATAAAAACCGCAGTGTTGCCTCCATCATAAAAAGGGCATTTCCGGTCTCACTGGATTTAGGTGTCAGGGCACTGGTGCTGGCAGCCTTTGTTGGTCTGCTGCTGGGATTGATGTCAACACTTTACAGCAATAAAGCTCTGGATCATATTATTTCAGTAACAATAATGATTGCCGTTTCGATGCCCGGTTTTGTTGCCGGAGCACTGTTTCAGTATTTTTTGTGCTATAGATTGTCTGTTTTAATCCAGAGTATAACTGGAGTCAGATACAGTGTTTTTCCCAATACGGGGTGGGAGGGCTTTCGTTCCACCGTTGCACCGACAATGGCACTTGCTGCCGGAGTAATGGGAATGGTGGCCAAGATGCTCAGAACAAGCATGAAAGACGTCCTGGATCAGAATTACATAGTTATGTCCAGGGCGAAGGGGCTTAACAAGAGGGAAGTTGTGCTAAGACACGCATTAAAAAACGCACTGCTTCCTTTGCTGTCGATATCAGGTCCTTTGGTTTCGTCAATAATTATGGGGTCTTTTGTAATCGAAAACATTTTTTCCATTCCGGGATTGGGCCGATACTTTGTATCCAGTGTGCAGGACAAGGATTATACGATGGTTTTGGGACTGGCAGTTTTCAGTGTGTTTATTGTGGTTCTTATAAACACAATAACTGATATATTGTACGCAGTTGTCGACCCCAGAGTGTGTATTGAGTCAAAAGACAGGCTTAAAACATAGTTTTTCCGAAATATACAGGCATGGGGGCAGAGAATATGCTTTTATATGTAAAGACCGCTGTTTTCGGTGTATTAAAAAATAAAATAGCATTTGCCGGTGCTGTTATTTTTTTCGTTATCGTAATGATGGCAATAGCGGCACCGGCATTTTCCCCCTATAATTATCACAGTCATGATGCAGACAGCATATTTTTAAAGCCTATGTCAAAAGGACATTGGTTTGGCACCGATGAGTTCGGAAGGGATTTGTTTGTAAGGGTGTGGCAGGGGGCACGAATATCTCTTGCAATAGGTATTCTGGCGGCGATTATACAGATGGTCATCGGTACGGTATATGGGGCAATGGCAGGCCTTTTTGGAGGATTGGCGGACGAGGCAATGATGAGGCTGGCAGATGCATTGTATTCTATTCCAGATCTTATTTTAATTGTGCTTGTTACGCTGATGATGGGAAACAGTTGTTTTTCGGTAGTGTTGGCACTTTCAATGACCGGCTGGACGTCAACAGCCCGGGTAGTGAGGGGTCAAACCCTTATGCTCAAGGAAATGGATTTTGTGAAGGCGGCAAAGGTGATGGGTGCCAGCAGACGGTACATCATGTTTAAGCACATACTTCCCAATTGCAGTGGGCAGATCCTTGTGAGTTTGATGCTTAATATACCCTCGGCTATTTTTGCTGAAAGTACATTAAGCTTTCTTGGACTTGGAATAAGACCGCCGGAGGCAAGCTGGGGGACAATGGTTAATGAAGGGTTTAAGTATACAAATATTACTTACCACCCTTGGGTCGTGTTCTTGCCCTTGCTCTTTATTGCCATAACCATGATTAGCCTGAACATATTGGGGGATGAATTTAAAAAGGTTCTGGATTCAAAGCATTAGTCAATAAAGGTGGTCTTGAGCATGGATACAATTCTAAAGATAAAGGATTTTTCCTTGTCTTGCAAAGGAAAAAAGATCTTGGATAATATTAATATGAGTGTTTCGAAAGGAGAAATTCTTGCCCTGGTGGGTGAATCGGGAAGCGGTAAAAGCATGCTTGCCCGATCCATACTTAGACTTAACAACCCGGGCATTTTTGATACAGAGGGGGAAATATTTTTTGAGGATCAGGACATAAATTCACTGACGGAAAGGCAGTTGACTAAAATACGGGGGGCTAGGATAGGAATGATATTCCAAGAGCCCCTTTCCTATCTCAATCCTGTTTTTAAAATGGCCGGACAGTTAACGGAGCCTTTAAAAAAGCACAAAAAAATTAAAAAAAGCAAAGCGGCTGAATTGATGGAGGATCTGCTCCGGAAGCTAAATATAAATAATCCGGAACAATACATGAAAAGTTATCCCCATCAGTTAAGCGGAGGAATGGCACAAAGGGGTGTAATTGCCATGACCTCCTCCTGTGAGCCTGAGCTAATCATAGCGGATGAACCTACAAGCTCTCTCGATGTAATTGTTCAGCTCTCAATAATAAAGCTCATAAAGGATCTTGCAAGGTTTTTTGGGGTAGCGGTTATTTTTATTACCCATGATTTGCAGCTTGCGGCTAAAATTGCGGACAGGGTTGCTGTAATAAGCAAAGGCAGAATAGTTGAAGAAGGGGATGTGCAAGAAGTATTGAAAAACCCAAAGTCTGAAGAGACGGCCCAATTATTAAATGCCTGTATTGTGAGTGGGGGGCGGGACACAGATAAAAGTGTACTGGATAAAAGCGTGTTGGAAGGTACAGGTACAAATGACCGAGTCAAAAGCGTGTTAGAAGGTACAGAAACAAATGACCAAGCCCAAAACCTGTACGAAGATAATATATGTGCCGATGTAAAAAGGAAAGCCCTTTTGGAAATCCGTGACCTGAAAATGCACTACAAAAACGGCCAAAATATAAACCGGGCTTTGGAGGGAGTATCCTTAACGGTATATGAGGGCGAAACCCTAGGACTTCTTGGAGAAAGCGGATGCGGAAAATCAACGCTTTCACGGATAATAACTAGGATACAGAGACCTACATCCGGGGAAGTATTATTTGACGGAAAGGATATATTTACAAAGAGTGATTATCCCAAAGACGTTCAGATGATATTTCAGGATTCCACAACATCAATGAACCCCCAGATGAGGGTGGAAGATATTGTTGCAGAGGGAATGGATATATTGTGCAAAAAAAGCAGGCAAGAACGGACAAGGGATGTGATTGAGAGCCTTGAAAGGGTTGGGCTTGACAAGAATATCAAGGATAGGTTTCCTCATCAGTTAAGCGGGGGTCAGAGGCAAAGGGTGGGCATAGCCAGAGCGTTAATAACCAATCCGAGGATTCTTATTTGTGATGAACCCACATCCTATCTTGACACAGTATCTCAAAAGCATATGCTGGATTTGTTCATGAAGCTGAAAAACGAGATTAACCTTACATATATTTTTATAACTCATAACATCAGGATTCTTGGCAATATAAGCGACAGGATAGCTGTAATGCACAAGGGAAGGATTGTTGAAATCGGGACCAAGGATGAAATTGAGTTTAACCCAATTCATCCATACACTAAAATGCTTATTAATGCATCCATTACCCCTAAAAAAATACAATAAATTTCAAAAAACTTGTTTACAGTAATGGAAATTATATGTATAATATTAATTGAAACAAACAAGTATGACTATGCAGGAAGGTTAGTGGAAAGTGTAAAGGGTGGTGGTTCGGATGAAATAATCACCACTACACAGTATAATTATGAGTGTGCCAAGCAAAGCTTGGCAGTTTCAGTTGGTAAAAATCTAACACAGGAAAAGGCTAGCCACCACCCTGTTACTGTAGACCTACGGCCATACTGGTAACAGTATGACTGGTTGCAAGGTCGCAGGAATACACAG
>JAAYTO010000154.1 GCA_012523755.1 Clostridium sp.
AAGCACTCAAAAATCATCAAAAAAATTACGAACAAATGTTTGAATTTCGTAATATATCTGGTATAATAAAAGCTGTTTTAAATTTAGAATCGAGCAGGTGTTTATTATGAAAAGAGACAGTATTATTGTTAAAGGTGCAAGAGAGCACAATTTAAAGAATATAGATATTGAGATTCCCAGGGACAAGTTTGTGGTTATTACCGGTATCAGTGGTTCGGGCAAATCCTCTCTAGCCTTCGATACAATATATGCGGAGGGACAAAGGCGTTATATTGAATCGCTATCTGCTTACGCAAGACAGTTTTTGGGTCAGATGGAAAAGCCTGATGTTGACTACATTAACGGCTTATCGCCGGCTATTTCCATAGACCAGAAGACTACCAGCCGTAATCCCCGTTCCACTGTTGGCACGGTGACGGAAATATACGACTACCTGAGATTATTATATGCAAGAATAGGTATTCCCCATTGCTACTCCTGTGGAAAGGAAATTTCCCAGCAAACGGTGGATCAGATGGTAGATAAAATTATGGGGCTTGAGGAAGGTACCCGGATTCAGCTTCTTGCTCCCGTGGTCAGAGGGAGAAAGGGTGAGTACCATAAGCTTATTGAGGATGTAAAAAAGAGCGGATATGTAAGGGTCAGGGTGGATGGAGAGGTAATGGACGTAAATGAACCTATAACCCTTGAGAAGAATAAAAAGCACAACATAGAGATTGTGGTAGACAGGCTTGTGGTCAGACCGGATATTCAAAAAAGGCTTGCGGATTCTATTGAGACGGTGCTTCATTTAAGTAGTGGTGTGCTTATTGTTGATGTTGTTGGCAAGGAAGAGCTTTTATTCAGTCAGAATTTTGCTTGCAGCGAATGTGGTATCAGCATTGAAGAACTCACTCCGAGAATGTTTTCGTTCAATAATCCCTATGGGGCTTGTCCCATTTGCAGTGGTTTAGGCTCGTTGTTAAAGATTTCCGTCGATCTTGTGATACCCGATCGAAGAATGTCCTTAGCAGAAGGTGCCATTAGTGTTGGAGGATGGAATATATCAAATGGGGACGGGTATGCCCGGATGTATATAAACGCTTTAGCAAAGCATTACAAATTCAGCTTGGATACGCCGGTTGAAAAGCTCCCACCGGAAATTGTAGATATAATTTTATACGGAAATAACGGTGAAAAAATCAGAATAGATTATGAAAGGGAGTATGGAAAGGGTTCATTCATGACCAGCTTTGAAGGCGTTATAAACAGTATGGAGAGGCGATATAAAGAAACACATTCTGAGAGTATGAAGCAGTATTATGAGGGATATATGAGTAATAATCCATGTCCTGAATGCGGGGGAGCCAGGCTTAAAAAAGAAAGTCTTGCGGTTACTGTTGGAGATAGGAACATATACGAAATATCCACTATTCCTGTGAGTGAATTAAAACAGTTTTTTGACAACTTGAAGCTCACAGAAAGACAGAAGCTTATTGCCCGTCAGATATTGAAAGAAATAAATGCAAGATTGGGTTTTTTAGTGGATGTGGGTCTGGACTATCTTACTCTATCAAGGGCTGCCGGGACATTGTCCGGGGGAGAAGCCCAAAGGATAAGGCTTGCAACTCAAATCGGATCCGGTCTTATGGGAGTGGTATATATATTGGACGAGCCCAGTATAGGTCTTCATCAGAGGGATAATGACAAGCTTCTTGCAACTCTTAAGAAAATGAGGGATCTGGGAAATACTCTTTTGGTTGTCGAGCATGACGAGGACACCATGTATGCCTCTGATTATATTATAGATTTGGGTCCCGGTGCAGGAAGCCATGGCGGAGAAATAGTTGCAAAAGGAACCGTTGAAGAAATAAAGCAAAATCCCAATTCTATAACAGGACAGTATCTTAGTGGAATTAAACGGATTGAGATTCCCCAAAAGAGGCGTCAACCCAACGGTAAGTGGCTGGAGGTTATTGGGGCTAGGGAGAATAACCTTAAGAACATAGACGTAAAGATACCTCTTGGAGTGTTTACATGCGTAACTGGTGTTTCAGGTTCAGGAAAGAGTTCCTTGGTAAATGAGATTTTGTATAAGAAACTTGCCAATGACCTTAATAGGGCTAGACAGGTACCAGGTGATCATGACAATATCGTTGGTGTTGAGAATCTTGACAAGGTAATAAATATTGACCAATCGCCTATAGGGCGTACACCAAGATCCAATCCGGGAACGTACACAGGGGTTTTTGACATTATAAGAGAGATATTTGCTTCCACTACTGAGGCAAAAATGAAAGGCTACAAGCCGGGGAGGTTTAGCTTCAATGTAAAAGGAGGGCGTTGTGAGGCCTGCCAAGGAGACGGAATAATAAAAATTGAGATGCATTTTTTACCGGATGTTTATGTTCCCTGTGAGGTTTGCAAGGGTAAAAGATACAATAGGGAAACCCTTGAAGTAAGGTATAAGGGTAAGAATATAGCAGATGTTCTCAATATGACGGTTGAGAATGCTCTTGAGTATTTCAAAAACTTACCGAGAATAAAGAATAAAATACAGACCTTGTATGATGTGGGTCTTGGTTATATAAAGTTGGGACAGGCTTCTACAACCCTTTCCGGTGGAGAGGCACAGAGGGTTAAACTCGCTACTGAGCTTTCAAAAAGAAGTACAGGAAGAACAATGTATATACTGGATGAACCGACAACAGGACTTCACATTGCTGATGTACACAGGCTTATAACCATTCTTCACAGACTGGTGGATGCAGGCAACTCTGTGTTGGTAATAGAACACAATCTTGATGTCATAAAGACCGCCGATTATATAATTGATTTAGGTCCTGAGGGCGGTAACAAGGGTGGCATGATAATTGCCCAAGGTACTCCGGGGGAAATAATAAAGGTTGAGGAGTCATATACCGGGCAGTTTCTAAAAAATATGTTGGAGTAGGTTGAAAAGTATAGATAAGGAACTTGGGCTATGGAATAATGATGTAATTGTATTAATAAGAGCATAAACTATATAGTGGTAAAAAACAAAGATGTAACCCTTTATAGTGATTTATATAAGAATTATTTGTAAATAAAGGCTAAAAAGAAACTGAATATTATTAGACCGGAAATATAAATATATGTTATACTTTAGTTAAGATATTTTACGGATATACCGTATCAGTATTCATTATTTGAAGCGAGCCATAAATATATTAAATGAATTTTGACATTAAAAAAGCAAGAAATTTGTTATATTAAAAGTGTAGATAGTGGTATTTTTGTTGAAGGCAAATGAAAGTAATTACTGCTGTTGTATAAAGGGGATTATTACAATTATTATGTGTGATATTGCTGTAAATTAGATATGTAGTTGTTTTATACTGTGCTTTTAGACTGGCTAAGAAAAGGAGATGATAGCTATGATGAAGTGTTCAATTTGCAAGGAGAACCTAGCCGTTGTTTTTATAACAAAAATAGTAAATGGTAAGCAAACTCAAGAAGGGCTGTGTTTTTCTTGTGCTAAAAAAAGGGGAATTCAGCCAATAAATCAGATATTAGAACAAACCGGTATTTCCGAGGATGAAATAGATGATTTAAATAAACAGATGAGCAGCTTTTTTGAGGAAATGAACATAAACAGTGAAGATGAAGAGGGGTCTGATATAGATGTTCCAAATAACACCAATCCATTGTTTAACCTTATTAACAAATCTTTTTTAAAGTCTGGTGATAACCTAGGGTTAAAAGATTCAAAAGACTTAAAGGATGGAGATAAGGAGGAAAAAGACAATAAAAACAACAGCACAAGGACAAAAACCCAAGAGAAAAAGGTACCAAAAAAGAAAAAGTTTCTTGATGCATACGGCATAAATTTAACAGCCAAAGCAAAAGAAGGGAAAATTGACCGTGTCATCGGAAGGCAAAGGGAAATTGACAGGGTAATTCAGATCCTGAATAGAAGAAATAAAAATAATCCTGTGTTAATAGGTGAACCCGGAGTAGGAAAAACAGCTATTGCGGAGGGATTTGCATTAAGAATTGCAGAAAGGGATGTCCCGGCAAAGTTGTTCAATATGGAAGTCTATGTTTTAGATCTTACAAGCATAGTGGCAGGAACACAATTCAGAGGGCAGTTTGAAAGCCGGATGAAAGGCATTATTGAGGAATGCAAAACGTTAGGAAACATTATTCTGGTTATAGACGAGCTTCACAATATAATGGGAGCGGGAGAAGCCGAAGGGGCTATGAATGCTGCCAATATTTTAAAGCCTGTTCTTGCCAAGGGCGAGGTTCAGGTGATAGGTGCTACAACCCTAAAGGAGTATAGGAAGTATATAGAGAAGGATTCTGCACTGGAAAGAAGATTTCAACCTGTTTTGGTAGATGAGCCTACAATTGATGAAACGATAGAAATACTAAAGGGTATTAAGGATTATTATGAAAGTTACCACAGGGTTAGAATTTCTGATGAGGTATTAAGGGCTGCTGTTGTGCTTTCCGAAAGGTATATTACTGACCGGTTTTTGCCGGACAAAGCAATAGATGTATTGGACGAGGCAGGCTCAAGGGCTAATATAGAAAATGTTGGACTTGTAGAGTTTGAAGCATTAAAAGAAGAGCTGAAAAAAGTACAGGAGGAGAAGGAAAATGCTATTTCGGCAGATTCCATCGAGGATTATCAGAAGGCTGCTGATCTTAAAGTAAGAGAGTGCAAACTTCTCCAACAGATAAAGGAAATTGAGTATAAGGATAAGGATATGGAAATGACACTGGAAGATGTGGCATATGTTATAGAGTCCTGGACAAAGATTCCTGTTCAGCGTCTTACTGAGGTAGAGGCAAAAAAACTGCTTAACTTAGAGCAAAGGCTTCATAATAGGGTTATTGGACAGGATAACGCAGTAACTAGTGTGGCGAAAGCCATAAGAAGGAACAGGGCGGACTTCAAGAAGAAGAAAAAGCCGGCATCCTTTATATTTGTTGGTCCTACCGGTGTAGGTAAAACAGAGTTGGTCAGAGCACTGGCTGTTGAGCTCTTTGAAAGCGAGGAAGCCCTTATAAGGCTTGATATGTCTGAGTATATGGAGAAGCATACGGTATCAAAATTGATAGGGTCACCTCCAGGATATGTAGGATACGATGATGGTGGTCAATTGACAGAAAAGGTTAGAAGAAAGCCTTATTCGGTAATATTGTTAGATGAGATTGAGAAGGCTCATCCTGATGTATTTAATATGCTTCTACAGATATTAGAGGATGGAAGGGCTACTGATAGCCATGGAAGAACTGTAAGTTTTGAAAACACAGTATTGATAATGACATCCAATGCAGGTACCAGCCTTAAGGCAAACGGTATTGGTTTTGCCAATGATGGTTATATAGCTCTTGAGAATAAAATAAAGGATGTCTTAAAGGAGATCTTCAGACCTGAGTTTCTAAACAGAATAGATGAGATAATAGTATTTAATGAGCTCAACCAGGAAGAGTTGAGGCAAATAATTGACTTGATGCTGAAGGATGTTGTTGATGAGGTAGAAAATAAAAATATGAACATTAGTTTCAGTGATGAAGTTAAGAAATTTATCCTTGAAAAGGGCTATGATCCCAAATATGGTGCAAGACCGTTGAGGAGGACTATACAAAAATATATAGAGGATGAGCTTACCGACCTGTATCTTAAGGGTGTGTATAAGGAAGGAAGCACTATAGAGGTTGATGTTGAAAACGGAAGTATTGTTTTTCATTAGAGTTTGAAGTATAAATATCAAAAAGGCTCTGAGACAGTAAATTAGAGACATAGCTTGGGGGTAGATAAAATAATTATCTACCCCCATAACTTATAAATAAAAGGTTGTGTATGAAAAAATGTTATAGATTTCTTCATTTGAATTGTTTTTTAGATGATATTATTATTATATCACAAAAGAGCCTGATTAATTATTGCGTTTTTGTTAATTTTAGTAAAAGGCAGTGTGTTTTGTCAATAGGAAATGCAACAAAATGACAAGTAAAATGCAGCACCCCGTCAATCCAATAAATAGAAGATTATGGAACCTATAATTTAAATATTTGCTTTAGTTTCCGGTCTGCTTGAAACAAAGTCAAGAGTCGCTTCGCTTCTGCTCTTGACTTTATTTCATATGCCATGCTTCTTATAAATTACCGAGGGGCTGAAGGGAAGAGTGATACAACTTCTGCTCCCGCCCCGCCTTAATTTCATTGTAGCATGGCATAACACAGACCTACTTTGCTGCCTGTTTACACTTTTTATCTCAGGGCATCAGCTAAAAAGTGATACAACTCATAAAATCACGTTGCATTTCACTTCTTATTGTTTTCTCATCAGTGAGTTTACCAGGCGTTCACTGGGACCGTCGAAGACGATCAGGTGGCTATGATGAATAATACGATCTATGATGGCACTGGTTAACTTTTCATCATAGAAAATACCGTTCCATTTGCTGAATTCCAAATTTGTAGTTATAATCATGCTTTTACGTTCATAACAGTCGGAAATAACCTGAAATAAGAGCTGTGAACCTTCACGTTCAAATGGAATAAATCCCCATTCATCACAAATCAAGAGTTCCACTCTATCCAACTGTTTTAAGAAACGTTTTAGATTTCCCTCTGCTTTTGCATCCATAAGTTGGTTAACAAGTGCTGCTGTCCTGAAAAATCGTACATGTCTGCCCTGATTGCAAGCTTCTACACCTATGGCAGTAGCAAGGTGTGTTTTCCCAAGTCCAACTGGTCCATATAGGATAAGATTCTCCTTTCTATCAATAAATGAGGCATTCTTTAGTGTTTCTATATCTATACTGCTCGGTATTGTCATTTTCTCAAAACGGTAATTTCCAAAGGTTTTTATCACATCAAATCGTGCCTGCTTAAGCAAGTGATTTATACGGTTTCGTTCCCGTGCTTCTACTTCCATAGCCAATAACTTCTCAAGAAATTCCTCATGTGTTTGAGCCTGAATATTTTTATAGTTTTGAACAATACGCGAACCAAGTTTTAAGGCTTTGCAATGTTTGGCTATTAATTCTCGCATATCGGACACCCCCCAGACAACAAGTTATCATATACAGTATTATCAACAGTGTAAGGTACAACAGAAGGAATCTTAGTATTAGGCAAAACATCTTGAACCTGTATGTGAGTACAAACCATCGTATAATATTTAGCCCAGATGCTGTCTAAATCTTTTATTCCTCTCTCGATACAGAATCTAAAGGCTTCTACGGCTGTGTCCAGTTCGCTTTGCTCCAACATTTTCGCTAATAGTCGCAAAGACCCTTTTTTCTGTTCATAGCTACATAATGTAAGATAATCCTGAAGAGTCTGAGGCAACTCCCGGAAAAAACCGGTATATTTTAAAGCAGTAGGCCGACGACTCATTAATTCAAGATATGGTCCCCACTTCATCGATTCTTTCTGATCTCCATACAAACGTTTATGTACTTGGACTGTATTGTATTCTTCATCCATAATCATAACTGTGAAAGCGTCTGTTTTTATCATTAGTTCTCTCTGGGCATATTGTGGCCCAGTTGAATATTTTCTGTTGTCAAAGTTCACTTTACCATATTTATCTGCCTTTACTTTTTCAAGGCGATATATCTCATATTCAGATTTGGGAATATACCTCATTGCTTTTTTGTCTTCCTCAAATAAAGTCTTAATAGGTACATTCTTTTTGTAGTGTTTCCTTTGCATATCTTCATCGCATTGGACAAGCAACTGGCGGTTGAATTCTCTAATATCCCTAAATTCCGGTATCGGTACCAGCATATTTCTTCTGGTATATCCAACTTTGTTTTCAACATGGCCTTTTTCATGTCCACTATTCGGATTGCAAAAGTTACTTTCAAATCTGTAGTGCATACTGAATCGTGCAAAAGCGTCCGTAACCTTTCTTTCCCCATTAGATAATATTTTCTTGACAATTGTTTTATCATTGTCAAACCAGATACATGTAGGTACTTTCTCCATGTGTTCGAAAATATTTTTCATCCCTTGTAACAGGCATTCTATGTTCGCTCCTTTGAAAAGCTGTATATATCCTCCATTGCTATATGGAAACGACATGGTAACATAGTATCCTTCATATCGAATGCTGTTTTCTAAAAAAACCGCTCTGCCAAAATCTACTTGTGCTTCACCAGCGGGATGTTCCAAAGGAATATATCCGTGACTTTCTTGGTGTAAAGCTTTCTTTTTCAAGCTTACATACCTTGCAACAGTGCGATAGGATATATTAAATTCATTATTATAT
>JAAYTO010000155.1 GCA_012523755.1 Clostridium sp.
AAATCTACTCCTATCAATGTTTTTTTTCGTCAATTAACATTATACAGGATGATTTATGTATATGGGAGATATCTTCGGATATCTCCTAATTATTTACTTGTCTTGCCAACTATAATTATACTCTAAGATCAGTCAATTTAGATAAAAGCGAAGAAATTCAACGCATCCTCCGCTTTTATCATTCATCAATACCCTTTTATAAAGTAACATTATAATTCCAATTAATGCTCTTTACAATTACTAATTATTTTATTAATCTTTCTTTGTGATATTTTCCTTTCGCAAATATTGGTAAGTGTCACTAATACGTTATAAGTTCCTTTCCCTGTAGCCTATCCTGATCTACACTTTCTAATTTCCCTTCGGGTATTGTAATAGTTTCAGGATTTCCATCACTAACATACTGTTCTCCCCTTGAAAGGTTTCTTAACCACCATGCCAAGTCGCAGTCTACAGGGTTTATCCCGGAAGACCTGACTCTGTGAATCGAAAGAGAATTAAAATCTTTGTTTACCGGCGAAAGTGCAGGATCCCAACCAACCTCCATAATTGCAAGGTTATCATACTCCACACCTTCATACGACCCCTTCTTTACATAGCTCTGAAGTTCCTTGGACGGCAAGCCGTAGGGCAAAGAAAAGGTGGTCATTTTATATCCTGGTATCAATTCAGAAACAGTCTTCTGGTTCAAGCTGATCTGTTTCTGTATTTCCGCCGCACTGGTTGTATCTCTTAAGTTAATATGATTATAGGTATGATTTCCTATTTCAAAACCCTTATCAACCAAGTACTTAAGACGCTGTTCTAAAGTACCCTCTCCCTCAAAAGTACCATTGCCAAGGTTTACATAGAAAGTACCCTCCAGTCCGAAATCCGGATGTTTTTCGTAAAACTCCTCCATTATTCCCACTGCCGATTTTTTGTTTGCCTTAAGGGTACCGCTTTCATTTACAAGGTTAAACTGCCCAGGCGTTCCATCGTCAAATGTAAATATCATCGGTATGCATCCAGCAGGAACATCTATATTGTTATTTAAATAATCCGTCATGCTGATAAGTCTGTAATCTTTATCGTATAATTCCTGAAGCAGCTTTTCAAACTCGCTGAACGTCGTTGTATACTGACCATCATCATATTTTGTAGGAGTAAAAGCCTCAACAAAATTATGGAACATAACAACCATTATTTTGCCAACTTCGTTGGGCTTGACACTTTGAACATCAATCGTAGGCACCGGTTCCTTTGTAGGCGTTGGCTCCGGTGATGCAGGAGACGGTTCCCCACCCTTGTTTTGATTCGTAGCTTCTGGCCCAGGTGACTTTGTTGCATCTCCTAATTTTGGTGATCTACTGCACCCGGAAAAAAACAAAGAAAAAGATATAGCAATAATTGAAACAGCCATTAAAAATTTTGTTTTAAATATTGTCTCCATTTTGTATACGCTCCATTCGTCCATATTTAACGAGTACCTGTTTATTTTTTCGACATAATAAATTATCTTTTAGAATAATTATATACTAACAACAGCATGCAATTCAATTACAAATTACTCCTTTGTTGTGTTTTTAGTGGTATTATCAATTATTTAATCAATTTACCTGTGATTACTGATATCCTAGTGCTTTACAGCGTTACAACCTTCCAATCTCACATAGTGATAATAATACAATTAATCTGTTTGTGCATCCCTTTTAGAATTGAATTCTGTCATGGTGTACTTATTTTTAATACCTCTATCTCAATTTTCTTAAGGCATCCTTCTCAATAATCAAGTCTGATATTTTAAGTTCATTCCTGTACTTCTCAATTTGATCAAGATATATCGCTTTGTCTAAGATAGAGCCGTTTTTTAAATCATAAACCGTATCGGCTTCGCTGCTATAGTAATAATCATCAGTTAATACTGAGCCATTTCTCAATACAGCATAACCTTTTTCGCTGTTTATTATATCCTTTCCCATTGCATAGTCATTTTTTAGTCCCATCATATTTGTTATCATGGGAAATATATCTATCTGTCCACCGGTTTTTTCTATAGCTTCTGCATTAATTCCCGGGCAATGAATGATAAGGGGTATCTTCTGGAGCTTAATCCAATCCACATTGTCATCCGTTTTACCCAAAAATTCTAATAGTTCCTTTGATTGAGCCTTCGGTAGACCTGCGTGGTCTCCGTAAATAACAATAAGACTATTCTCGTATACTCCCATATCCTTCAATCTTTCCATGAAGCGTCCCACTGCAGCATCCGCATAATTCTGAGCCTTTATATAGTTTCCTAAATAAGTCCTGTCATATTTGCCCACATCAAAGGTCTGTTTGTCATCAAAATAAGAGTAGGGGTGGTGCCCTGACAATGTTACATAGAAAGCGTAGAAAGGTTTTTGGACATCGATTTTATCCATGGACTGCCGATAGAAAGAGTCATCACTCAGTGCCCAGCCTCCCCAGCCTATATACTCATCGAGGACAAAATCACTGGAACTTATAAATTGATCAAAGCCTATTGCCTTATACATTTCAGTCCTGTTCCAGAAAGCGGCACCATAAGCATGCAGGGCATAGGAGTTATAGCCCTCTTTCTTCAACTCTTTTGAAAGTGTATTATACTCGTTTGTAGCAAACCTGAAATAAGCCGCCCCTTCTTTCGCTGGGTAAAGAGAGGTATTTGTCATTAACTCAGCATCAGAAGTATTCCCCCCGGCGACTTGAACATATATATTACTAAAATACAAACTTTCTCCAATAAGTTTGTTAAGATTAGGAGTTATCTCCTTTCCATTAATCTCCCGGCCAATTACAAACTCCTGAAGTGCTTCCATTTGAATAACAATCAGGTTCTTACCCTTGGCTATTCCCGAATATTTCTTTGAGAGTTTTCCAGTCTCTTCATCTTTCCCCTCAAAAAAAGTCACAATCTCGTTTATCTCATCATTGCTCAAATTTTTGTTCCTGTTCCAATTTTGCTTGATATACCGCCTTATATCATAGTAGTGAAAATAACCTATTCCCAAATTTTTTACAATATAATTATTATCGTACTCTGAAGTATCGTTATTGCTATAGGCTACCTTAAACCCTGCAAAGGAAACCAATATCAATAATACTGCGGCTACGCATCTCTTTAAAAAAGGCAACTTTATTTCCTTGAACTTTTTTCTATACAAAATTGACAATATAATAAAAAAGGGTATGTCAAAAAAATACAAAATGTCACTCTTTCTAATAAGGCTTAAAACGCTTTCCTTCACAGGTCCTAAATACCGTGCATTATAGATGACCGGTACCGTTATTATAGTATTATAATAACGCAAATACAGTGCATCGGCAAATAACAAAGTAGATAGAAACACATTAAAGATGAGAAACATTATTTTATTTCTCGTATAAAAAACAAGCATAAAGGCAATAACTAACAACACAAAGCATATCGTAGAAACCGTCATATACATATTTATTTTTGAAAAAAAGGGGCGAAAATTAATTCGGTTCTGAAATTGGAGATATACACATTTATACACACCCGATATAATAAAAAAAATGAAATAAAGCATTTCAACAATATTTGTTTTTATGTTTTCCTTCGAAAACATGTGGCTCTTAACACTTTCTAATTGTATTTTCATTTTAATAACCTCGCTTATATAGCATTTCGAATTATTATCATTATATTAATATGCAATCTATCGGATAACATATATAAAATCTAGTGTTCAATAAAACATCTTGAATAATTATAGCCTAAAACATATTTTTAAAAAAATCAAGAACAATTATATGTTTTTACACGGTAAAAGCATGAACCCATCTCCTGCCAATACTCTCACAAGAGAGTTTTTTAAAATGCCATTTCAGCATTTAATATTCAGGCAAGAAAATCATTTTTTAAGAAATGCCCCCGGGATTACTAAGATATGGCGTGTGA
>JAAYTO010000156.1 GCA_012523755.1 Clostridium sp.
ACATAGAATATCTCCTTGTTCAGAATGGTTGATGCCGCTGATGCCTCAAAACATGCTGTAAGAGGCTTGTTGTCAAGAGGATCGTGGAATAAATGTGTGGAACTATGTTGCATAGTAAAAAAGTGGGTTTTTAATGCATAGCCAGCCAAACTTTCCAGAAAGAAGTTCACTAAATTAAAAGTATGAGGATTTCACATTGACCTTCAAAGCAAGTAAACCAATAAAATAACAGGATGAAGAGATCATTGCCAACTTTTACTTGACACAAACGGTTCTTTTGTGTTGTTTCCTTTGATGGATTCAATATGATATAATAAATAAATTGATAGTTGGACAATAATGACACAGGGGGAAGATTACACTATGTGGCTGATTAACTATTTAAAACGAAGGAAGACGGTTTTTTTCATATTTATAATTTTCATAATTTTGGGTACCACTCTACTGCTTACAAGACCCTGGGGACAGCAAACTTCAAATATTCCGGATGAGTCTGGTTCAATAACAAACTCCGATTCAACAGCAAAAGACAAATCTACAAAGACAAATAATAATAGTGGAGATAAAAATAGCGGATACTTAGCTCAAGAAGAAATTCCGAAGCAGCCTCCTGCTACCGGTGATTATAGCTATGGTGAAGCACTGCAGAAGGCCATTTTCTTTTATGAGTGTCAAAGGTCAGGAAAGCTTGATCCTTCAACTCTTCGCCTGAACTGGCGTGGGGATTCGGGCCTTGATGACGGAAAAGATGCCGGAATCGATCTTACCGGTGGATGGTACGATGCAGGTGATCATGTAAAATTCAATTTACCCATGTCTTATTCGGCGGCTATGCTGGGCTGGGCAGTTTATGAATATAAGGATGCTTTCAAACAAAGCGGACAATATAACCACATATTGAACAACATAAAATGGGCTTGCGATTATTTTATAAAATGTCACCCTGAGCCGGATGTGTATTATTATCAGGTGGGGGACGGACATGCGGACCATGCATGGTGGGGGCCGGCAGAAGCAATGACAATGGAAAGGCCTTCATTCAAAGTCGATAAATCCTCGCCGGGTTCTGCGGTTACAGCCGGAACCTCGGCAGCATTAGCGGTGGCATCAATAATTTTTAAGGATGTGGATGCAAAATATTCGGAAAAATGCTTAAAACACGCAAAAGAGCTGTTTGAGTTTGCGGATACCACCAAAAGTGATGAAGGCTATACCGCAGCTAATGGTTTTTATGATTCCTGGAGCGGTTTTTATGATGAGCTTTCCTGGGCAGGTGTTTGGCTTTACCTTGCTACCAAGGACTCCTCATATCTTGATAAGGCTCAAAGCTATTCCGACAATTGGGGGTATGAACCTCAGACTACAACGCCGAAGTATAAATGGGCTCACTGCTGGGACGATGTAGCCTACGGTGCCACTCTTCTTTTAGCAAAAATTAATAACGATAAGGGAATATATAAAGAATCGATTGAAAGACACCTTGATTGGTGGACCACCGGGTATAACGGTGAAAGGATTAAATATACTCCAAAGGGTCTGGCGTGGCTTGATCAGTGGGGAGCATTGAGATATGCCACTACAACGGCATTTCTTGCCTGTGTTTATTCCGATTGGGAAAATTGTGATAAAGAAAAGTCGAAGGTTTATATGGAATTTGCAAAAAGTCAGGCGAATTATGCCTTAGGGAGCACAGGCAGAAGCTTTGTGGTAGGCTTTGGTGAAAACCCACCGAAAAAACCCCATCACAGAACTGCTCATGGTTCGTGGGCAGACAGCCAGACTGAACCTTCCGAGCATAGACATATCCTCTATGGGGCTCTTGTGGGAGGCCCGGATGCTTCGGATGATTACACCGATGATATCGGAAATTACATAAACAATGAAGTAGCTTGTGACTACAATGCGGGTTTTGTCGGTCTTTTGGCAAAGATGTATCAGCTTTATGGGGGAAGCCCTGACCCCGAATTTAACGGTATTGAGGAAGCCAAAGATGATGAAATATATGTTGAAGCAGGAATAAATGCTTCCGGAAACAACTTTATAGAAATAAAAGCGGTAGTCAACAACAAATCAGGGTGGCCTGCAAGGGTATGTGAAAACTTATCCTTTAAATATTTTATGAACCTTGAAGAGTTTTTAAGTTCCGGCAACACGGCAGGTAGCCTGAAGATTAGTTCCAGTTATAATCAGGGTGCAAAGTTTTCCGATGTCCAACAATATAAAGATAATATTTATTATGTAGAGGTGGATTTTACGGGAACAAAAATATATCCCGGCGGACAATCGGCATACAAAAAGGAAGTGCAGTTTAGAATTTCAGCACCCGACGGCATTACCTTAAATCCCGAAGACGATTACTCCTATCAAGGACTTTCGTCAGGGGCGGTGGTAAAGTCGGAGAATATTCCCGTATATGATAACGGTGTGCTGGTGTTTGGCAAGGAACCGGGTTCGTCATCGGGGAAAAATGCTTCTACCAAGGCAACTCCTGCAACAAAACCCACAGCAAAACATACTGAAAAACCTTTGGGGGATTCCGGCGGTCTTGACGGTCAAAATGGTACAAAGGATAAGGGAATGAGCAATAAAGGCACAGTTTCATTACAGTATGCAAATGGAAATGCCGGAGCCTCATCTAACAGTATTAACCCAAAATTCAGGATAACAAACAACGATACAAAGCCTATAAAACTATCGGATGTAAAAGTTAGATACTATTATAAAAATGATGGAGGCAATTCCCAAAGTTTTTGGTGCGATTGGAGCAATGTTGGAAACTCAAATGTTACGGGGAACTTTATCAGGCTCTCTTCTCTCAAAACGAGTGCAGACACTTGCCTTGAGGTGGGATTTACCGATGGTGCAGGGATGCTTGAACCGGGAGGGAGTGTTGAGGTTCAGGCAAGATTTTCTAAGGATGATTGGTCAAATTATAACCAGACAAGCCATTATTCTTTTAATGCATCGGCATCGGAATATATTGATTGGGATAAAATTACATTATATATTTCCGGAAAGCTTGTATATGGCAAAGAACCTTGAAAAACAAGCGAATTATCAACGCCGGAAGGTAGAGATAAAAAGTGGAACAGAAAATTTTACATATATTTTACGTAGATGCCCTATGAAATTTACATGAGTGTGTTATTATGACAATGTATATAACAGTGTAACAGTGAGATATTATCAGTGTAGTTTATTTATTTAATATAATTTATATAAGTGTTACAAGGGGAGTGGATTAATGGATATTTTTGGCATACTTACATTAATAGGTGGACTTGCTCTTTTCCTATACGGAATGCATGTATTGGGGGACGGTCTTACAAATCTGTCCGGGGGAAAGCTTGAGAGAATTCTCGCAAGACTTACATCGAACCGGTTGAAAGCTGTGATTTTAGGTCTTGGAGTTTCGGCGGTTATTCAATCGTCATCGGCAACCACGGTAATGGTGGTGGGATTTGTAAA
The DNA here is from genome assembly GCA_012523755.1 of Clostridium sp. Lineage (GTDB taxonomy): Bacteria > Bacillota > Clostridia > Acetivibrionales > Acetivibrionaceae > Hungateiclostridium. The sequence goes on from JAAYTO010000156.1 coordinate 3,469, forward strand.
CTCAGGTATCATGAAGCTTTCTCAAGCAGTTGGAATCATTATGGGGGCTAACATTGGAACTACTGTAACGGCATGGATACTAAGCCTTACAGGAATCGAAAGCAGTAATGTTTTAATACAGATGCTAAAGCCTTCTTCCTTTTCTCCGATATTAGCAGCGATAGGAATAATATTGTTGTTTATTGCTAAAAGCGATAAGAAAAAGCAAGTCGGAAATATTCTATTGGGTTTTTCCGTTCTTATGTTTGGAATGGAGGTAATGTCGGATGCAGTCTCGCCTCTTAAAGATGTACCGGAGTTTACGTCGCTATTAACAATGTTCTCAAATCCTGTGTTGGGTGTTATAGCCGGAGCGGTTCTTACGGCTATTATTCAGTCTTCGTCGGCTTCGGTCGGAATTTTGCAGGCTCTTTGTGCCACAGGAGCAGTAAGCTACGCAACTGCAATACCGATTATTATGGGACAGAATATTGGCACATGCATTACGGCAATCCTTTCTTCAATAGGTGCGAATAAGAATGCTAAAAGGGCTTCCGGTATTCATCTGTATTTTAATTTGATAGGAACTATTCTGTTTATGTCGCTGTTTTATTCCATCAATTTTTTGTCGCCCTTTGCTTTTTTAAACGACAGTGCAAATCAGATGGGAATTGCCGTTCTCCATACTACATTTAATATTTTTACTACATTGGCACTGTTTCCTTTTGGTTCATATCTTGTAAAGTTGTCTGAGTTGACGATAAGGGATGACAGTAAAGAAGATTCAGAGGAAGAAACAACCGATATGCCTGAATCTCTAAAGGCACTGGATACAAGATTTTTAGAATTACCTGGGTTTGCTATTACGCGTTGTAGAAGAGCGGTAATAGAAATGGCACAGATAGCAAGGCAATCCCTTGATAAGGCAATCGGGCTTCTATGGAACTATGATGATCTGACTTTTAAAGAAGTTGAGGACCAGGAAAAACTGGTTGATAAATATGAGGATATAGTTGGGAGCTATTTGGTTAAACTCAGCACAAGACATCTTATGGATGAAGATTCAAGGAGTCTGTCGTTTCTTTTACACTCCATAAACGACTTAGAACGTATTTCAGACCATGCCGTGTCAATAGCCGGATCTGCAAAGGAAATAACCGAAAAAGGCAAAGGTTTTTCAAAGAAAGCTCTGCAAGAACTGGAAGTCATAAGTCAGGCTGTTATGCAAATATGTAACAATACAGTTGAAGTTCTTGAGAAAGGGGACAACGATATTGCCAACAGTATACAGCCCTTGAGTGAAGTAATAGAAATCCTTCAGATTGAGATTAAAGAAAGACATATAAAACGCCTTAGAAAGGGCAAATGTACTATTAAGAAGGGATTTATCCTTACAGATATTATAACGAGCTTTCAAAGAGTGGCTGCACACTGTAGCAATATAGCACTTTCCATGATACAGATAAATCAAGAAAGCCTCGATACCCATGGGTATGTTGCATCAATTCCCAAGGGGGAAGGCAGCACTTATTATAAAGAATTTAACAAATACAAAAACAAATATGTCCTTTCAAAAATAAATGATTTGGTATAATATAAATAATATTTATTTGGATGGGGAAAGGCTATGTCATTAATATATATTTTGGAGGACGATGAAAATATACGGGAAATAGAAAGTTATGCCCTTAAAAACAGCGGTTATCAGGTGAAGGGGTACACTATAGTAAAGGAGTTTTATAAGGCACTAAAAGAGGCTATACCCTCGCTGATTGTCCTTGATATTATGCTGCCTGATGAGGACGGCATTGAGGTGTTAAAAAAACTTCGTTCAAAGCCCGATACGAAAAAAATACCGGTGATCATGTTAACAGCCAGGACAACAGAGATGGATAAGGTTAAGGGCTTGGAAAGCGGTGCGGATGATTATATTACAAAACCCTTTGGTGTGATGGAGTTTGTTGCCAGAGTCAAGGCGGTTTTGAGGCGTAGTGAAAAAGCAGATGATGTTTTGTTAAGTCTCGGTGCAATTTCTGTGGATAATGACAAGCGAGTGGCATATATAAAGGGTAAGCCTTGTAACCTTACATACAAAGAATTTGAATTGCTTAAGCTTTTTATTAGCAATGCGGGTATCGTGTTTACGAGGGAAAATATTATGAACAGGATATGGGGAACAGAGTACATCGGTGAGACTAGGACTGTTGATATGCATGTAAGGACATTAAGAAAGAAGCTTGGAAAGTTTGGCGATATGATAAAAACCGTTAGAAACGTGGGGTACAAAATTGAGGAAAAAGATTAATAGCCAGTTTGTTGTAATAACTGCAATAGCTATTATTTCAATGCTGATTTTTTTGACCGCAGTATTTAATGAACTTTTTAAGCAGCAGGTTATCGAGGATTTAAAAGGATACGCGGATTTGCTCGAAGAATTCTATGATTTTAAAGACAGCGGTTTGGATTATCCTGACTTGGAAGTAAAGGGCGTTAGAATAACATTGGTGAGTGCCGGAGGTGCAGTTTTATATGACACTCATGAAGACATCGGTTCAATGTCCAATCACGCCACAAGACCGGAAGTGCTGGAGGCTCTGGAAAAGGGTGAAGGAGAGTCGGTCAGAAAATCGGAGACCTTAATGCATAATCAGTTTTATTATGCAAAACTGCTTGACAACGGCAATGTGATCAGGGTATCCAAATCAGCAGGAAATATATGGACTGTTATTAAAAGAGCCCTTCCTCTCACGATGGTAATCATAATCCTATTATTTATTATGTGTGCTATTTTATCAGATGTTCTTACGAAAAGACTTGTTGAACCCATAGAAGTTATGGCATCTCAATTAAGTGATAATGATATGGAGCCCGCCTATGAAGAATTAAAACCGTTTGCAGACACAATAAGAAAGCAGCACAATGAAATATTGAAGGCTGCGAATATCAGGCAAGAGTTTTCTGCTAATGTGTCCCATGAATTAAAAACACCGTTGACTTCAATTTCAGGTTATGCACAACTCATTGAAAATGAAATGGCAAAAAAACATGAAATTCAAAGGTTTGCTGGAGAGATTCACAGGAATGCCGACCGCCTCCTTACACTGATTAATGATATTATAAGGCTTTCTGAGCTGGATGAGGGGGTAAGTGAAACCGAATATGCCGATATTGATTTATTTGAGATTGCCCAAACCTGTGTTAAAAATTTAAAAACAGCAAGCAGCGAACCTAATGTTAAAATTAAGCTGAGGGGGACTCAGCAGACCATATATGGAAATCGAATAATGATAGAGGAATTGGTATATAACCTTTGCGAAAATGCAATAAAATACAATGTAAAAAATGGAGAGGTCTATGTTACGGTAAATAAGAAAAACGGGGCGGTCTTCCTGTCGGTAAAAGACACAGGAATCGGGATACCTCAAAAACATCAGGAACGTATTTTTGAAAGGTTTTACCGTGTTGATAAAAGCAGGTCGAAATTGCTGGGAGGCACAGGGCTTGGTCTTGCAATAGTTAAGCATATTGTAATTCAACATGGTGCCGGAATTGAACTTAAAAGTGAAGAAGGAAAAGGCAGTGAGTTTATAGTTACTTTCACCACTAGGAAAGATTAATGTTACAGAACTCCCTTAGCTCAAACATCGCTCCCACTTTCCTCAAAAAAGCATAGCATTGAACCTTCCAGCATAGATTGGATGGGAAGTAGACAAACAGAAAGAGGAAGATAACCAGAAATATACTTCCTCCTATATAGTATAATTGAAAAAAGGAGATGGTGAAATGATAGTTACAACAACACCGGGTATAGAAGGTAAAAAGATAGTGGAATATAAAGAAATCGTTTTTGGTGAGGTTATATCCGGAGTAGACTTTATAAAGGACTTTGCAGCCGGGTTAACCAATTTCTTCGGAGGGCGTTCCGGGTCCTATGAAGGAGAACTGATTAAGGCAAGAGAAAAAGCACTCCAGGAGATGAAAAGAAGAGGGAATGCTATTGGTGCAAATGCAATTGTCGGAGTTGATATTGATTATGAAGTGCTGGGACAGGGTGGTAATATGCTCATGGTAACTGCTTCCGGCACTGCAGTGGTAGTTGAGTAATTATAACGAGGCGATAAATGTCGCCTGCTTCTTATAAGCAACGTAAATTGTATGTATCTTTGTTCAAAAACGAGGTTTTTTTCGTCAGGGAAGCCCAAGGGTTTCCCTGACGGACAGAAGAGATTTGTCGAGCAATATTTTTGGGAGGGTTTAAAATAAGATTAGATAACACGAGCATATAAATTAGCTTTACAAAATCTTATTAGCGATGGCACTTTTCAGCTTTCTCTGCATCGGCTTTGGTTTTATGGACTGTGCCATGCGGGTGCTCGGGCGGGGCATAAATTGAGTATAGCTTAAGGGGTTTGTTGCCCGTATTAATGAGATTGTGCCATTTTCCGGCAGGTATAAGAATAACAAAGTCATCCCGGACTTTTTTTTCAAAATCCAGCTTATCCCGTTTATCACCCATCTTGACAAGCCCTTGCCCTTCTTCAATTCTAATAAATTGATCCGTATTGGGATGGATTTCCAAACCAATGTCTTCGCCGACATTTATACTCATCAAGGTAAGCTGCAAATGCTTTCCTGTCCATAAAGTGGTGCGAAAAGTTTTGTTTTGCTTTGCAGCATCTTCGATATTAACCACAAAGGGTTTTGAACCATAATCTTTCAAGCAGATGGGATTTTTACAATCTGTTTTCCCCGGCAAAGGTATATACTGCTGAGGAAACTGCTTCGGGTAGCAAGGGTTATATAATTGAGGGTTTATGTAATATGGACATGGGTACGGATTACAGTTATTATACATACTATTTGGGTTGTACATAGGTGTATTAGCCGGACAAGTATATGGATAGTTGTGGTAATTGTTATACATTTTAATCGTTCCTTTCATGGGTTTTTATTATATCTTATGCATCAGATTTGTATTAGTGCCTATGGAGTTTACATCCAAGGCAATTAGATTTTTATAAAGCAAAATTTTTTTTGAGGCGGGATGTTATAATGTAATATGTTTTAAAAAGCTTGTTTACAATAACGACAAATACATATACAATATATAATCCCGAGTTTGACAGTCAATAAGAAAAAAAGCCCCTAAACCGCATTTAAATAGACGGTTTGCGGGCTTTGTTGTTTGCCATAAAAGTGTAGCACAATTTTCATTTTTTGGATAATGCTAAAATATTTTTTATCTCACTGAGGCGTAGCCTTTTCTTAGTAAAATCAATGTC
>JAAYTO010000157.1 GCA_012523755.1 Clostridium sp.
AAAAGGGTTTCTTCTGCGACAACAGCGAAATTCTATTTTTCATTATCGTTTTCTTGTTACTGTTTTTTAACGGAAAAGATTTCGATAAATGCAAGTGCTAGAAGCTTATAAGTGTGATAAGTTGAACCTTTTATATCAAAACACTTAATAGGCTCAACAGGCCTAATCCAAATCGCAAAAGTCAAAGGGCTTCCAAGCCCCTTTGCTTTTTGGTTATCTCACTTTGTAAAATGCAGAATAAAAGCTAAGGAAAAACACTCCAGAAGCTTAAGTTTCGCAAGTACAGAGCCTGTAAATACTCCTCGGGGTCGAGCAAAACTTGCTTTGCATAGAACAATGCTCTCCCTTTCCGCGTCGTATCAACAGGCTCTACAACTTGCTTCACAATGTTTCTTCCATATTTCCCTTAGCTTAATAATTGCACCCATCTGCATCAGCTTTTTGTGAATAATTTTTTAATTCTTTCAATTTTTCTTTGTGCTCTCAAACTTCTTCAATGTGTTGGCAGCAAAATCACGTCCACCAATTCCGAAGGCAATTGCAAAGGCTACTGCTAAAGCTCCCAATACAATGATAAAGGCTGCACTTACAATTGTCGTGGCAATACCAAGCTGAATCAGTACCATAAATACTGCGACAACAACAATCGCCGTCTTTGCAATTGTAGCGGTTAATTTTGCGTCAGGACATTTTTTCTCTATGAAGCCTCCAACCCATGATGATATAAGCAAAGCAATGCCCAAAATAATAACCGAACTAATAACCATTGGAAGATATGCAATAATTGCTCCTCCAACGTTTCTGAGTACTTCCAGATTAATTACATTTGTCGCCTCAACAACAAACAGAAGTATTATAACGTATTTAACAAATTCTCCAATTGCTTTTGAAAGGGAAAAATCCTTTAATTTTGAGTTGTCCGAAGGTACCATTTTCTTTAAAATAGAGTCGGTACCAAGACCGGATAAAATTTGTGCCAGCAGCTTACCTGCTATTCTAGCCACAATTGTTCCTATTACAACCAATGCAATAGCAACAAAAATGTTAGGAAGCATACCAAACATTGTGTTGAGCATGGCTATGGCAGGATTCGAAATTGCGGTTATATTCAAAGCTTGCAGTGCTGCAATAATTACAGGAATTAAAATAATAACATAAATTACATATGAAATCACCGAGGATATTGTAGCATTCTCAGAAGTCGATATTCCTGCTTTCTCCTGTAACTTATCAACATTCAACTTTTTGAGTATTGGAGCTATTAACTGTCTAATAATTTTGGCCACAAGCCCGCCAACCATTAAAATAATAATAGCAGCAATAACATTAGGGATGTAGTTTAAAAACTGAGTAACCAGCATTGTAATAGGAGTCGAAACATTATCAAATCCCAATTTGTCTAATACTCCGGGAAGGAACAATAAAAACACTATTACAAAAACCAGCTTCCCAATAAAGTCCAACGAACTCCCGGTTGCTTCATCAACTACACCTAACTTATCAATTCGCTTATCAATCTTTAATAACTTTAGTGCTTTTACGACCAGTGCTTTTGCAATCAATGCAACTACATATGCAAGAACTAACAGCAGCACCGCATGAATCACGGATGGAATTCCAGACACAAAAGAGTCAATCAGGTTTAATAGATATCGCATTATTCTACCACCTCTCCATTCTTTTTTATTTTATTTTATTTTTATAGTACCACCTAAAACTAAAAATATTAGACAATATTATATTATATTATTGATAGATCATACTTTTATTAGCAAATTGCACAAATCTCATGTGAATAAGTGTGTAATTTTAAAAAAACAATATAACTTAACAATTCATATGTCATAAAAATAAGACATATTAAGAAAATTTCGATTTGTAAAAAACTTATATATTAATAAGTATCCATAAAAAACTACATGAATATGTTACCATTTTTCCCTCTGATAATAAAACTGCTCAGGGGCAAAAAAAAAGCAATATCCGTAATTAACTCTTTAGTTCTCAAATATCCTTGCCCTTCCTTTAAGCACCTTGATATTGATAAACAATTCAAGATACCGCAAGGAGTTCTTCCTTTGTTCTCACTTCTCTTTTTATAAATCCATAGATTATAATGTATAAAACAATTGATATTGCTATTGTAATCAAATCAGATACCGGCTGTGCCCAAATAATCCCGTATAATCCAAACAGTTTTTTCCCGATTATAAGAGCAGGAATAAATGCAACCCCCTGACGGCATATTGATAAAATCAACGCCGGTAAGGCCTTCCCCATAGCCTGGAATGCATTCATAAAAATAAACTGGATACCTAAAATTGGAATAGGTATAACAAAAATCTTTAAAAATATCGAACCCATCTTAATAATTTCTGTGTTTTTTATAAATATCCCCACCAAGGGTTCTGCCGCAAAAAAGGATATCGCCGTAATGATAGTTCCGAATATCACAGAAGAGATAACGGAAAACCTGATTGCATCATTCATGCGTTTGTGATTCTTTGCCGAATAATTATAGCCAATAAAGGGTTGAATACCCTGGGAAAGGCCAATCATTACCATAACCGGAAGAGAATTTATTCTATGGGGTATACCCATAGATGAAACAACAATTTCCCCATAACCAGAAGCAAAATTATTCAAAACCAAATTCGCTACACTAAACAAGATATTATTTACAAAAACAGGTATACCTATTGTCAAAATATTGGATATTATATCCCATTTCATTTTAACCTTTTTTATAGATATGGACAAAACAGTGGTTTTCTTCGTCAAATAATAAATATAATAAAAAACAGAGCATATATTCCCAATAATAGTAGCTATCGCTGCCCCTACAACCCCCATTCCCATGCCCAAAATCATTACAGGATCCAATATAATATTCACTATTGTACCTATCATCATTCCTATCATAGCACTACGGGCTGCACCTTCAGCACGTACAATTTGTCCGAGGGCTTGCTGCAGGCAAATAAAGGGCGTACCTATTGCAATTATAGACATGTAACTTTTTGCAAAGGTATAAGTTTTATCGGTACTTCCCGATAAAAACAATACTCCCTCCATAAACAACAGTAATAATATACCTATAACAATGCCTACAACAATGCAGGCAAAAAAGCAGAAGGATGAAACATTTTTAACCTTTTCATACTCCTTTAAACCTAGCAAACGCGATATATAAGTACCGCCACCTATGCCAAAAATATTCCCAAAGGCCATTAGCACCATAAATAGAGGAAAAATAAGCACCACCGATGCCATCTGGTTGGGGTCGTTGGTTTTACCGACAAAGAAGGTATCCGCCATGTTATAAAATACAGTAACAAGCATGCCCAATATGGTGGGTAATGCCAATGTCATTATTGCTTTGGGTACAGAGTATTTTTCAAATAATTCTTCTTTCATTATAACAATCCTTTCATAACAACATAATTTGTGTTAATCACTTTATCGTTCTGCCCTAGATATTATACAGAAAATCGTAACAGCAACCAAATTAAATTTCCTTTATTTAAAGTGAGACAATAATAAGAATTTAACACAGGGTAAATATAAAATCAATAGGACCATCGAATTTGAATGCATTAAATAAATGTGGAGAAAGATATTCCAGAAACTTAAGTTTCGCAAGCAAAGAGCCTGTAAATACTCCGCTTAAATAATATACACCCATCGAATCAGGGTGCGTTTAATACGTGTGGAGAAAGGTTATTTTGTTTTAACGGAAGCTTTTGTGGGTATAGCTAAATATGTAGATTTTTGAGGAGTGATTTGTATGGAAAGTCAAGAAAACAAGTTAAAAAAATATGCACCAAAGATTATTATACCGATACTTATTGTTATTGCTATCGGTACAGTATTCGTTATTAAAGCAAGACAGCAACAGGATACAAATAACAAGATAGGATCCATCGTCGAAAATAAAGAAGGATCTATTGCCGACGACAACAGGGAATCTGATGACCAAACTTTGGATTTTGCCCTTCATGTTGAGGACAAATTGGATCTTGACAGGCTAAAATCCTATGGGCTGCCCATTATGATAGACTTCGGAGCAGACTATTGTCCTCCCTGCCGAGAGATGAAACCTACATTAGAGAAACTTAACGAAGAACTTAAGGGAAAAGTAATCATAAAATACGTGGATGTGGAGAAGCTGACGAAAGTGGCACAAGACTATCCTATCCGGGTAATCCCCACACAGGTTTTTTATGATAAGGAAGGCAACCCTTTCAACCCTTCGGATCCTGATGCTGCAGGCATGTATATATATTCACACCGGGAAACAAACGAGCATTTATTCACTGTTCATGAAGGTCTCATGACAGAAACGGATATTCTTGCAGTCCTTAGAGAAATGGGGATGGAAGAATGATAAATCAGTGGCTGGAATCATTATCAAGACTAATATCGGAAAGCTTTTGGCTCGCACCAATTTTGGCACTTATTGCAGGTGTATTGACCTCTGTTAGTCCCTGTTCTCTTTCAACCATTCCTCTTATTATTGGATATGTTGGAGGGACAGGGAACGATAATCCTAAAAAAGCCTTCAGATTATCGCTGGTTTTTGCTTGTGGAATGGCAATCACTTTTACAGCTTTGGGCACAGCAGCATCATTGCTGGGTAAGCTTATGGGAACCTCCGGTCGCTGGTGGTATATTGCTCTGGGCGTTTTAATGGTATTGATGGCACTTCAAACCTGGGAGATATATAACTTTATTCCTTCTACATATCTCATCGATAAATCAACCAAAAAGGGTTATATCGGGGCATTAGTTGCCGGAATATTAGGAGGATTGTTTTCTTCCCCCTGTGCAACCCCGGTATTGGTGGTTCTGCTGAGCATTGTTGCCAAAAGCGGCAGCGTGGTATGGGGTATTGTACTGTTGCTTCTTTATTCAATCGGAAATAGTGTACTGGTATTGATAACCGGAACCTCCGTTGCTTTCATTAAAAAAATAACTTCCAGCGGCAAATACGGTATTTTTAGCAAAATACTTAAATTTGTGATGGGCACTCTTATCCTGCTAATTGCTTTATATATGTTTTATTTAGGGTTTTAAGCTTCTTTTACATAGTGAATTTTGTTCTCTAAAACCAAAACCTTGCAGGCGAAACAATTTCCCCTACATAATGTTTTTGTCCTCTAAAACCCAAATGGAGACTGAATTCCCCCCAAACTAAATATAAATTTATCCTTTGACTCATCCTCGATCAATGTATATTTACTCAGGTGGTTTAGTTTAATTCTCACTTCTTTTGCCTCTTTATCCACCTCACCGCCCAAATACTGCCATTTATTAAACTGTTCGTTGTAATAATATATTGCCAGATTGTCCTCATTTTGCACGGTTGCTTCATCATATTTCAGAGCAAGTTCAATCGAACTATTGAGCTTCTTTTTATTGTCATCCTGATCTTTTTGAGGGATACCCTCAACTGTTCTGATTATGAACCTTCCGTCATTTTTATCAACTAGATATTCAATAAAACCGTTACAGCCCTTTATTATGTTTTCCTCGTTCATATACGCATAGGATTTAGGACCAACACCCGGTATTATTGCCGATACCATAACTAAAACAGAAACGAAGAATGCTCAATGCTTTTTTTAAATGATTTGCTCTTATTTTTCCCATCTTTATGACCTCCGTTACATTACCCGTTGGATCTTTGTATTTAACACGAAGGGTTTTTTCGCCGTCTGATTGGTCCAAAAAGGTGTATTGTATTGAATCGACATAATCCTCAAATTCGGAAAAAGGACCTTCATCCTCCGCTATAGAATATGTATAGCCTTCGGGATCCTCTGAAATGTCGAAAGCTACATTTACCTTACCATCATTGTCATAGGTCTCAAAAATGTTGATACCACCTTCACCAGCATCATTGTCCAGCATAAGCGGCTCAGATATATAGTAACTTTCATTTCCCTCTGAATCCTTCACCTCGTCAGAGGTGTCCTCCCATCGGTACCTAACATACTGAATGCTTCCATCCACATTAGAGCCATTGGGATCACTGGCACTGATATTTACACATCGTTTTGGGTAAGACTATACAAGTTATGTACATAAAACAAGCCCGGCAGATAACATATCCACCAAGCCAATAAAAGTATTTTAACTTTTAATCAATTGGATTCATTAAATAATCTTAAACATCAGTCAATTCAAATTCAATTACAGTTGTCAGCTGGCTTTCTTCAATTTTTTCGCTATTTTCCTCCGGTACAACCATGATATCGATTTTTGCCGTATACTTGCCCGTTGTTAATTTATTTCCTTCTTTATCGGTCATATCCCATTCATCCTGCCATTTTAAAGCCTCACCCGGATTGACGGTCTCTGTCACCAGTGCCAGTGTAAAGAATTTTCCATCAGAAAACCTGTATACCTCTTCGCCTTTTTCATCGGTTATAGTCAGTTCAAACTGCTGACCGGAACCAAACAATAAATCCTTTGGCTTGGTATAGTGGCTCACTAATTCAAAATCAAATACCACTTTGCCATCCTTTATTTCATAGCTTCCCCGGGTCTCAAACCTTTCTTCTGCTATGGGCTGAACATCAGGCTCTTTCTCTTTTTTAACAGCCTCAGCTGTATTAAATATCAGTGCAGCCAATTCACCATATGTAACATCGGACTTAGGATCAAAAATTCCTCCACCTCTACCCTTGGCAACATCCTTCATATACGCCACAGTTATTGCATGGTTATATTTGGGGTCAAATTGTTCCGTATCTGAATAGATAATCATTTTTATAGTCGCAATTTGATCCAGATCCTGCCCCGTCTTTTCTGCCCATACTTTCATAAGTTCATAAACAACAGCTTCTCTGGTCATTGCATCCGGTGCACCGTTATACTCTGCATCCAATACAACCCTTACAATGTTTTGATAATCTTCAGCTTTAATAGCCGTATCAAGGTCTTTCCCGCTAAATAGCGACCCAATATCATAGTCCTTTGACAATTGGTCTATGAATATCTCTGACCAGTGCATTTTGTAGAAAATAGGAATAATTTCATTATCTTCAGCCGATATCGGCCGAACCTGTACATCTTGTCCCAAGGACGGAACTATTAGCATCGAAGATAATGCAACAGATAAAATAGTACTTCCAATTATTTTTTTTCTCATAAAAACTCCTCCATTGTTTTGTTAATGTCTATTATTATAGACGACGATAAAGATAATTATGTTCCTCGAAATCTACTTAAAATAAAAAAAAGCTCATGGGCATCGAGCTCCTTCGCTTTTTGGTCATTACACTTCGTGAAATCCCACTAAAGAAAGACAGGGACTCTGCCCTGCCTTTTGCTAAAACAGTATACCGTGAACTTCTGTCAGTCACTATTTCGGTTGCGGTATTTGTACATCCTTTATAATAGCTTTAACAACTATTTGTGAATTCTTTTCTCCATCATTTACCCTAAACTCTATAATATATTCACCGGGTTCACTAAATACAGCATTTGCCATAAAGCTCTCTTTGTTTGTTATAGTGACGTTCCCGGCATTATCGCCAACAACTTCCCAGTCAAAGGTCATTTCTTTATCAGAAACACAGTCATCACTCACCACGCCAACAAGCCATACACAATTGCCCACTATTCCCGACGCCGACGATACCTCTTCAATTACTGGAGCGGCATTTGTGTACTCCGGCAACTCATAACCCGCTTCCGCAATAGTAATATCAAATAATTCAGGACTGAACCCATCGGTGGATCGCTTAAAGTCAACCTCAAGCTTAACATACCTTCCGTCGGGTATTTCAAAGCTGCTATAATTAGAAACACTCACAGGACTACTATAGTTTATTCCGTCTTCGCTGCTTGAAACCATAACATTTAGTGCTGCGTCATTGTAAATTTTCCCGTTCCACCAAATGCTTCCCCACTTTGTTTTACTACGTTCACTGTCGAATATGGTCATCCATCTTCCTTCTTCGCAATATCTGCTTACCGGAAGCAGGACATCATCAATATTAACCTCAACACATTCATCATCTTTGTCCAGATAACGAAGCTTTGAGTCCTTCATCAAAAATGCCTTTGATACGTCGTACGATTCGTTACATTCAAAAGATATTGATATGTTTTTTTCTTCTCCGGTAACGAGGCTGTCATAGTACCATTGATATGTTTTGCTCCCGTCACTGTTATCAATGATATCATAAGGTGCAGGTATGATTCCATCCTCTACAATACGACCCTCTATTTTTGTTTCAAACACTACAATCTTTCCTGCAGTATCAAAAATCTCTTTTGCCACTTCAAACATCATTTCTTCCAATTCTTCCATAGTCGGGCTGAAAGAATATTCTGCCAGTGTAATATCAGAAATCTCCATTAATAAATCCTGATCCGCTCCGCTTCCAAGTCCTATACAATATACTTTTATCCCATTCTCTTTTGCTATTTCTGCCTGCTGCAAAATCTCAGAAGAACTCCATCCATTGTCGGCACCGTCTGAGAGCAATAAAATTGCCTTCTGCCGCCCGGCATCACTTTTTTCGGCAATAATCTCAATTGACTGACTCAATGCCGCACCAATAGAAGTTCCATCCCACGGAGACGCCGGAGTATCGTCTATGCTTTGTTTCAAAACTTCTTTATCGTCGGTCAGCTCCTGCTGCACCCATACACTTCCCGCAAACTCAACTACTGCCGCCCTATCAAAGGACTGCATTAAGTCAATAACTCCTTTTGATGCTTCTTTTGCATAATCCATGCGATTGGGGGTTTCGACCACGTAATCCATATTTCCCCACTCCATACTTCCCGAATTATCCATTGCAATTATCAGGTCTATAGGATCCCTTTTAATCTCCAATGGTTCCCCAGCACCTTTTAAATTTATATTCACTTCTACCATATCTCCAAACGGCATTAAAACCGACTTTGCCACACTCTGAGTAACCTCTATGTATAAAGAATCCGGCTTTTCTCCATATACATTTTGTATTGATCCCGTGCTTTGGTCAATCCTTCTGTCTTGAAGCACCAATTGATCCTCTAGTCTTGAGGTCACATCCATTAATTCTCCCTCATTAAAATCCTCCGAACTTGTATATGTACGGTATAAAGAAGCTGGCTTCTTTGTTGGGTTCAGTGTCGGATCCGGTGTTAGATCCGGCGTCGGATCCGGTTTCGGATCTCTTACCGTTCCACCACCGCCTGTATTCCTTGACGGTTTAGGAGTAGATGTCGGTGTTGGTGTTGGTGTAGACGTAACCGTCGGACTCGGACTGGGCGTCTCTGGTGGTGCTACAGGAATCGTCTCTTCCGGCTTCGGTACCTCTATATACTTCAATACAACATCAAGCATCCTTACCGCTTCTGCCCTGGTTATGAGCCTTGCAGGTCTGAATGTCCCATCGGGATAACCCTGTATAATACCGTGAGATGCGAGATTTTTTATACTTTTATATGAATATTCCGGAAATGTATCTTCATCTTTAAACTTATAATCTTCTGCCCCTTCAAAAAAACCGACATCAAACAGCTTTGCAGCCAATACAGCCGCATCCTGCCTACTCATGTTATCCATCGGTTTGAACGAACCGTTTTCATATCCTTGTATTAAGCCTTCAGTGGCAGCATAAGCTACGACATTATAGAACCAATCGTCCTTTTTTACATCGGTAAAATTGCATTCATATACACCTTCTACCTTCTTGAAAATGTTCATAGCCATTGCCGTAAACTCCGCCCTAGTTACAAACCTATTCGGACGAAACAGCCCATCGTTATAGCCTACAACCCACTTTTTGCTTAAAAACTTTTCAATATATTCTCTGCACCAGTGTCCCTCAATATCGGGAAAAGATTGTGGATAGCCGCTATCAGCCTGTGTATTCTGAACAACATCATTTAAAGTATTAATGCCCGAAGCTGCAACAGAAATGCTGCTAATAAGCATGCATACAATGAGCACATAGTAAATTAGTCCAAATTTTACCTTCATTATTTACCCCCCATATTTTAGCCTAAATTTAATTTATATATACTAAGCCAGCTTTTTGACTATAAATAATACACAAGTCTCCAATCTGGCTTAGTATAATATACTGCAGTAAAGAAACCAATATGTCCATATCTCTTTTTAAATACATCAAAATATTCTACATAAATTATATTATAGCAATATAATTTATTCAATATAAATATTACTAAATCGTGCTGCAAAATGTGAACATTTTAGTAGACCGCATAAAATTCAAGGGCTTCTGCTTTGGTTAACAGAAGCCCCTGTTTCAAGTCTATTATTTCATTCTTTTAAATGGATGGAGATATCAAATTCCCCTATCGGGGTTAATATGGGTAACAGCAATGCCTTCCCGTTTCCCGCATGCAAAGGCTTGTACTCACCTATAAAAATTTGTGGAGGAGCAATATCGCAGGTATAATTGTGTTTTGATAAAAGTGTCAATGCATTTCCTCCGATAATATTTGCTACTTCACCCAGAGCTGAAGATGCAAAGTTATCTATCTTATCCATTTCCATACCGGACATGATTTTTACCATTTCCAAAGTCATGTTTTTAGGAAAGCTAAAGAGAATTGTCCCCTTTAAATCTCCCACTACCCCCAGCTCAACATTGGCATCCTTATTGCTTACCAAGTCTTCTATTACTTTCAATTCTCCCCTTTGGGGTTCTATGTCAACCAATAACTGCAAAACGTCTTTTGTAGCTTTATAAAATGAGTTTACGTATTCTACTTTCATCAAATCTGCCCTCCTTTGCTTTTCACATATTCCCCAATCTTCTGATCCATTTTTCCAACATGCATAATAAGCCAAGCCATAAGTTTCCCGCCAAATTCCTGTATTTTTTCTTCATTAAAGCCCTCTTCCTCAAAAATCTTAACGTAATTGTCAATACCTTCTTTAAACTTGGCATGGGCATGTTTATGCTCTTCAAGCTCAGGATAATTAATTTGTTCTTGATAGACCTCTTCTTCATTGAAATGAACAATTACGTAATCTTTCATAAATGACATTGTTTCTTTTACTTTATCCAGCTTAGCTTCCCAATTTTCTTCATTTCGAATGGTCTGAGTAAAATCCGATACACGTTTAAAAAGTTCTTTATGCTGCTGGTCAATTAAGTCTACACCAATTTTATACTTGTCCTTCCACATCATTTTTATCCCTCATTTCCCGTATATTTTTTCACTTTCAGTTTGTTTCTTAAAACTTTTTCTAGCCATTTAAAACTATAGTTGAAGTTTTGTGGTGCTTATTGACAATACGGTATAATATTCTTTATCGTCTTATTTTTCGGTAATTATACTCAATTTCTTTATAGAGAAAAAAAGTTAGTGCCGTAAAACACTAACGGTGCTTATATTTATTCTAAATTCTTATACAGATGTTTCTGTAACAGCAATCAACACATTTGCTTTTTTGCTTTGTTGCCTCAGGATAATAACCGTCCAGAATCCTTCGATATTCTTCAACATAACTGCCGACCTTCTCCTTATCTTCTTTTGTAATATCAACTTCCACCAATCTGTTTGCTTCCCGGCAATATACTATAAATCCCTTTTGAACTGTTTTTTCGAAAACCTCTTTAATCATTAAGGCATACATGACCAACTGATTTTTATAAGTTTTAAAGAGCCTTTCATCATATATGGCGTATTTGTAGTCTAAAGGTGCCATTGTCCCATCCACAAGGATATGAACTTCATCGGCATTTCCTCTTATCCCATGCTTTTCAGAAACCAGGTTTACCGATATAATTTTTTTACAGGAACCGATTTTCTTAGGCAAATACTCTTTGTTTTGACTTCCCCTTTTTTCATGTATTTCCCTGCCCATCATAACCTTGAAACGCTTCTCTTCATTCTGTCCGATTCCAAGACATTTCATATAATAAATAAATCTTTTGCAATACAAAAACTCAATCATATCCGAAGGTGTTATATAGCGTTGATTCTCATTAAAAAAACTTTGAGATGATTTCATCAGTTACCAACTCCTTATCAAAGGCTTGTCCCAACAACCCTGCCTTGTTAAGTTCAGCCTTGCTCATGGTAAACACATAAACCGAATCCTTTTCACCGTCTATCATGCTATCAAGTTCTAATTTCAGCTCATCAAATTTGTTACTCTCCAAATCCCCAAGAAACACGCTTTTTTGAACACGATAGAGCCCGACATTTTTACATTTCTTTATGACTTTGTTCCGGGTTTTGTTAGATACAATATCATAAATTACCCATGTCAACATTTTATATCCTCCTTCAGTATTCTATTGGCAATCTGATGACAATCATACTGAATAATGTTGGCAAACTCTATCCTTCTTCCCCGGTAATTCATTTTCACTTCCAATTCTTTGTTGTACTCGTTTATCAGAAGCTGTTTGCCCTGTTTATTGAGATAATAACCTTCTTCTATTCTGTCAAAAAAGTCTTCCTCCACCTTCTTTGTACTAAACAGGCGAAAAACTATTTCATCCATATAGCCTCTGTACATCTCCACCATATCGTAGACCAAGGCCTTTTTATTGTAATTATCGGTATGCAAAATACCTATATAGGGGTCAAGTCCGGCAATGATACAGGCTTTTTCGACACTGGAGTATAAAATTGCATAGGAATAGTTTAGCATACAATTAAACGGATCTAGTGCGGGGTTTCTACTCCTTGATTCAAAGGCATATTTTTTCGGTATTAGCTTCCCAAGGGTTTCAAAATACACTCTTCCCGCAGTTCCTTCATAACCAAGCAATGAATTGCGAACATTATTTACTGCCTCATCACATTTAATCGATAAAATATTTTTCTTTTGTGTTTCCAACTTTTGTATTGCTTCTTTTATCACTTCCCGTCTTTCTTCATCCCTGCGGTTAACCGCCAGTTTGTTCAATACTCTTATCTTGTTGTCCATCTTCTCTGCAAGCCATTCTTTCACAAGCTGTAATCCAAGGGGATTGTCTTGAAGGAATAGTTGTTTTCTTCTTATTGTGGTGATGCTACCAAGTTTAGAATGCCAAACACGTCCCATCGGTTGTCCGGTAACTTTGAGGAATATAATGTCAATGTTGTTTTCCAGGGCAAGTTCAATTGCATCGGTGGTAAGGGCAGCATGGGTTGTAATCATTATTTGATCAACTTTTACTGCCGCAATTTCCTGCTTTTCATTCTCACTCTGGATTTGGAAGCATTCCCCCCTCTTACAAAGGTAGAGTCCTGGGGTGTTTAGAATTATCTTCATTTTGCACCTCCTTGGTGGTAGTTTGGGTGTGGATATGAATCTTGTTTTGGTGGAAGTCTCGCTGCAACCGATAGCCTAAGTCGTACATTTTAGGCCGCTTAACGTCGTTTCAATCCTTGTTTTTCTGGAAGTCCCGCTTCAACTG
>JAAYTO010000158.1 GCA_012523755.1 Clostridium sp.
AGCAAGGGTATTTAAGTCTTCTTAAATATTACCTTGAAGTTAGAGTGTAAACTATGAAACCGCCGTATACGTGAACCGTACGTACGGTGGTGTGGGAGGTCGGTAAATAAAATAATTATTTACCTCCTACCCGATTGGTGGGCGATAATGGGCTCGAACCATCGACCCCCACGATGTCAACGTGGTACTCTAACCAGCTGAGCTAATCGCCCATGTTTTACAACAACTATTTTACAGTCTGGATACCTCTGTGTCAAGGTAAAAAATTAAGAAGTTAAAAATAACATACAATTCATTATGCCGTATGCTATCAATGTTACCAATATATACCCTTGTTTAATCCATTACTTTATTCATGAAAAATGTCGATACAAATTATGAGGGAAGCCGCAAAGATGTAAATCGAATGCAAAGTGAAAGGCATTACAATTGAAGGGATTTAAATTTTACTACATATTGCTTATTAGTATCTATCATATATTGGATAATCCGTCCTTGTAAGAGGCTTTAGCGTAAATTCATACGTTAAGGCTTCTTTTTTAAATAAAGGAATTAATCATATATCAAACATAAGTGGGAAATCCTCCCACTTATGTTTGCTTTAGCTTAAATAAAACATCAGAATACATTTTTAAGAGAAAAAGATTCTTTTTCAGGAATATGCTTTATATACTGTTTAAGAACAGCAATTTCAGATAGTGCCATGGGCACATTTCGTGTTTCAACATATTTTGACACTCGCATGATTGAAGTATCAATATTATCAATTTCAATATGGTCAAGTAAAACTGCCCAAGCATTCTCTGCTTTGTGCCACTCTGTTTTCAAAGAAGAAAGGTGGTTTTCAGCCGTTGCCCAATTGCCGTTTTGTGTACTTATTTCTATCATATCAATAAAAGACTCAAGCTTTTCGGAATCCTTTGAGAGGAGTCTTAATGTATAGAATGCAGTACCGAAAATCATAATGCATAATATAGCAATGCTTATTAAAGTTTTACTAGTATGCAAATTACTTCATCCTTCCTTTTTCCTTAACTTGATAATAGAGATTTCCTTCAGAATCCAAGCTGGCAAAAAGCACATCCTTAACACTATAGACCCCAAAACTGGATAATTTCTGCATAAGCCAGTTTGTGTCGAGTCCAGAGAACTTAAGATTGTCATAATTTATATTGCCGTCAATTACAAGGTCTAAAGGCAAACCCTCATATTGAGTGGGAATATTAAGGTCTTGTGCATTTACTGGTCTTTTTTGCGACTTCGGTATTATACTGAGCTGACCGTTCGTCTCAAGAATGGCAAACTCGACATCAGCTATATTTGATATATTTTTGATTCTCAACTGTTCTAGAAGGTCATTTAAGGTATACATTTCTTTTCTGAGTTGGGCTTCCTTGATTTTTCCATTCTCAACTAATATACTGGGTCTTCCGCATATTATTGCCCTAGCTTTTGTGCTCTTTATTCCTATGAAAGACAAAGCCAGTTGAGCGATTAACAGTGTGAGAATCGGTACAATACCATTTATTAATGGAATTCCTGTATTTTGCATAGGTACTGAGGCCAGCTCTGATATCATTATTGCAATAACAAGTTCAAAGGGCTGAAGTTGTCCTATTTGACGTTTACCCATTATTCTCATTATAACTACAACAAGCATATAAAGTATCAGTGTTCTGGTAACAACTACTAACACAAAACCATCCTTTCTTATTATTCTATTTATTTTTAGTGTGTACATAATATGTTTTTTTAATCGCACTTTTACAACAAGATAGTCTTTATATAATTCCATGTCTAAAACAGATGGTTAAATTATTGGTGGAATTTTACGAAGGGGAATGGCCAAAAAGCAAGGGAAGAGGTGCTGGCAGAATAAAAACTATTTGTTATAATGAGACGATAAATTTTCATTGAACCGAGGTGTTATAAAAATAGCAGGAGATTATCTCCTGCTATTTTTGTTATTTTCATATATTACCTTGAAGTGTCGCCTAAACGTTCTGAAGGATAGCTGTTTCCAGTATAGGATTGGAATACCTTCTTAACAATATTTCCACCGATCTTACCAGCTTCTCTTGCAGTTAAATCTCCGTTGTAACCCTGTTTTAAGTTAACGCCCACTTCTTTAGCTATTTCATACTTCATGTTTTCAAATTGAGTTTTGCTGTTGCTATTGTTGTTTGCCATTACTATCACCTCCTTAGTCTTATTTTTTCTAAAAACAAGACTATTATGAGTAGTAAGTTTTTCTATCCTTTCATTGTTTTACGTTAACTTCATTTTCAATAGCAACATATTAATTATTATGTCAAAGCAATTACCATTATCGTTGTTTCTTCGATATTCCCATATGTCTATCTAAAAGTTTTTTTATGTCTGTTAATAGTTATTTTTCTGCCCACAGCTACTTTTTTGCTTAAATTCCATAGCTTTGGAACCTCATCAGGCAGGTTTACATCTCCTCTTTTTTCCATGCCCAAGACAAAATCAACAATTTCCTTTGCTATATTAGGATTTAAGAATTTTTTTTGAGCTTCCCTTATTTTGTTTAGTTTTTCAGCATTATTTCTAAGCAGATCTGCTATAATATTCTTTAATTGCATAGGTTCTTTACATACAATTCCAAGATTGTGCTTTTGCATATAACCGGGATTGCCTTCTTCTTGCCCAGGGAGATTTCCGGTGATAATAAGGGGTACATTGCAAGCTACGGCTTCCATCATTACGTTCGGACTTCCCCTTGTGAAAGCAATATCAGAAGAAAGCATTAAATCCTGTATGTTTTCAGTAAAACCAAATACTTCTACCTTGTTTCCAAACTGTTCATAAAGAGACCTTTCCAGTCTTCTTTTTAGGATTTTATTTCTTCCAGCAACTATTTTTACATGGCAGTTAAAATTCTTAAGCAGTATTTTTGCAATCCTCCTCATGTTTCCTGAGCCTTCACCTCCGCTCATAATAAGGCATTGTAAAGGCATGTTTCTATTATAGTTATTTCTTCTGCTTACGCTATCGATATGCTGTAAAAACTTTTGTCTTACCGGAAATCCAATAACCTTGAGTCTTGATTCGGATACTCCAAATTCAAGACATTTGTATTTTGATTCTTTTGAGGGACATATTATATAATCTGCCCTTGGATCTGCCCATAGAGGAGATATACTTACCAGATCCGCAATCAATGTCAAAAACGGTATATCAATGTTGTAATCTTCCAAGATATTCAAAACAGATGCATTAAAGTTTGGATGTACTGACAGAATTAAATCGGGTTTAACGGTTTTAAGAAGTTTTAAAAAATTATCTCTAATAGATGTTTCAGTAAATTCAACCACCAAATTGGGTTTTCTAAAGGATATTTCCCACATCAATTTCCATAAGTCCTTAGCATTCCTCGTCACCGAGCCGTAAAGCTTTCCTATACGAAGTCCGAATTTTCCTGCTAATGAAAAACCGTCGATAACGTGAACATTCACATCAGGATAAAGTGAAAACTTTTCAATTAATGATTCAGTAATACTTTTATGACCGTGCCCTGTATAATTTGAGGATATTATTAAAATATTATTTACCATTCATATTGCCTCCTGATTATTTAAAAAGTTTTTCATGTTTTTATATTATACCAAGATATATTATATTACTTTACTTTTCCAAATTAAAGAGTTGAATAATTATATTTTAGTATATATTTTTTAATTATTATATATTAGTAATATACTAATGCAAATTTTCACAATATTCAACAATATTTAACAATTGCAACGTAAATATTGCAACGTAAATATTGCATGCGAATAATTATCAGTGATTTTAGTAACAGGGTCTCACAAAATGAAAGGATAAAAAAAGATATGTTAGTCACAATTATAATTTTCTAAGTTCTCCATCCATTACGAAAAAAATAGCTGATAGATACGGTTTTTTAATTTCTATTTGTTTGTTTTTTATAGTTATTGTGCAGTTAGGATATATTTTTTGTGTTATATTTACTTCACCGTCACCTTTTGCTTTTAAATACCTTAATAGATTTTTTCTTTTTTTACCAACAGATTTGATTTCTTCTCTTAATAAGGCAAAACGCTGAAGGTTTCTTCCATAATCTGCAATATCTTTTTTGCTCGGTTCATCTGTGGAGTTGTAATTTGCCAGCAATTGCTTCAAGTGCTGTTGTTCATCCAACAACTCTTTTCTCTTCGTATTAAGTTCTTCTATTTGTTCTGATATTTTATTTCTGTCAAAACCTTTAACTATTATTTCCGTTTTTCTTTCGAGTTGGGATCCTAAAATTGCAGTAGTAACCTTTACTTCCGCATTTATCCTTCCTCCAATTATGTTTCCTCTTATAGATTCTAAAAATACTTCTTTTGCATTTACTTCGCTGTTTATACAATAAAAACCAATATGAACAATACCTCCACAGGATAATCGGACATTATCTAAGAATCTTGTAAAGACATTTTTCCCGGCATAGATTTCCGCTGTATCCTTTGATGCAATACCGCCCTTAATAAAAATACTTCCTTCGTGACTCTTTATTGATTTTACGTTTCCAAGACCTAAATCACAATTTATTTCAATATCTTTAGTGGCTTCTACAGAGAAACCGTCGGTAACTGTACCCTTAATGGATACATATCCGTCAAAATTAATATTTCCGGTTTTAAAATCTACGTCACCATCAATTTCGAGATAGTTTGATACCATTATTTTACCATTGGAATAGTTTACTGCCCCACCAATTTTCGAATATAAAACAACTTTATTACCTTGTTCTATTTCATAGACAGTATTTCTATCATATAGCAACGGATAATTTTTGCCTTTTGATGGTAAAATCGGAGTGCCATAAACCGAATTTCCGGGAATACCTTCAGTGGCGTTAATTCGTTCTCCAAGCCAATCCCCAGGCTTGACCTTGTTGATTAACTTCAAATCGTAATAATCTACCTTTCCGTCTTCTCTTATCTGGGGTTTTGGCTCTTCAAGATTAAACATTTTGATCACACAATCTTTACCATTTATACATGGCGTTCCTTCAGCAATTATATATTCTTTTCCGTTTTCTAAATCGCTAAAAAAAAGCTCTCGCTTAATTCCATGCAGTACATGCTTTTCTTTTAACTTGTTGTAGGCTTCTATTACAAGTTTTTCGCGGTTTTTAAAATCTAATTCTTCTTTTGAACAATTAAAGGATATCATAGCCTTTAATCCATCTTGGGAAACAGAAATAACAATTTTTTCCTTCAATTCGCCAAATTTTTGAGGGGACGATGGTGCGTTGATTAGAGCATTCTTAATGCAATTAAAACTGGTTATTTGAATTTGTGGATGCGAGGATATTATTTTGTGAACTTTGTTCAATGATAATCCGGGTTTAAATGATTCAACTAGTACATCCTTTGATTGTATAAATATTTTAATATATTGATCTTCGTATATGGTTCGATGCATCATGTAACATCCCCCTCATATTTATTATCGGTTTTTTTAATAAAAATATTTATAAACCTAGGCGGAAATTCATATACTTATATCATTACAGTTATGGATAGAATATGAATACAAAATACTTTTTTACAGAACTTGCTCCATAATAGTGTAATTGCCTGTTATATATATACCCTATAAGCATAAGGTTAAAACTTGCATGCATAAAACAATATTTTATTTAGGATGTGATATATTTGAAAAGAAGAATAATTATCCTAAGGATTTTAGTTTATGTACTCTGCTTATTTTTTGTGCTGAACATAAGTCAAGCATTATATGCAGATGACTTCATTGAAGAAGAACCCTTTACACAGTTATATACTACTGAAGTCAGCGATTGCACAGGTCCTAAGCTGCCGCAAATAGAAGCTGGTGCGGCAATAGTTATTGATGCTGATAGCGGAAGAGTTTTGTATGAGAAGAATGCATATACCAGAAGGGCTATAGCCAGTACCACCAAAATTATGACTGCCATTGTGGCATTGGAAAATGGCAATCTTGATGACAGGGTAAAGGTAAGCAAGAGAGCCTCTAGCATTTGGGGTTCAACAATTAAGCTTCGGGAAGGAGAAGAACTGACATTAAGAGAACTGATGTATGGTATGATGCTAAAGTCGGGCAATGATGCTGCTTTGGCTATTGCTGAACATATTGGAGGAACTGTTGAAAACTTTGTTAAAATGATGAACGATAAGGCAAAAGAATTGGGTCTTTTGAATACGTCCTTTAAGACACCTCATGGACTTGATGTAGAAGGCCACTATTCTACTGCCTATGAGCTGGCCCTTCTTACTCAATATGCACTTAAAAACCCTGTTTTCTCAAAGATTGTAAGTACTCAGAGCACATCAATTACCAATAGAGACTTGTATTCAACAAACGAAATGCTCTCGCTATATCCCGGTGCAGATGGAGTAAAAACCGGCTATACTGGAAAAGCCGGAAGATGTCTTGTGACATCGGCAAAAAGGGACGGATTTAGAATAATTTCTGTTGTTTTATTCTGTTCAAGCCGGGCTAAAAGAGCAGAAAGCAGCAAAAAGATTCTGGATTATGCATTTAACAACTATAAGCCCTATGAGCTTCTAGAACCTAATCAGAAGCTTGGGGAAGTCAGTGTAAAAAGAGGTTTGAAAAATAGTGCTTCAGTAGTGTCCATAGAAGGGATTAAGATGCCTTTGAACGAAGAGGAAAAGAAGTCCTTAAAAACCGAGATAATACTCAATACTCCTATAAGCTCACCTGTGCATAAGGGTGTAGAAGTTGGTACGATAAGGTTCTTTGTTAATGGAGAGCTGTTTGCCCAGTCGGGCATCAAAACTGTGGAAAGTGTGCCGGCAAAGACCTATCGCCATTACTTTGGCGATGTTATTAATGTATGGTTTAAGTTGGTCCGACAATAAAGGAATCTTTTCTTTACCTTTGTTTAATACACTTACTGCACGGTGAAATCATGAAGGAAGATTAAGCCATGGCATAAATTACAGATAAACTTTATTGAGCCTTTGTAGTAAGATATTACCCATAGATAATGAAAAGTGGGGTTATACTAAATGGGTAAGAAATTATACAAAGGGAGC
>JAAYTO010000159.1 GCA_012523755.1 Clostridium sp.
TTATCAGGCTCTTCTCCATACTTTTTCAAAATTGAAACCGCCAATGGATGAGTTGAAAACGCTTCAGCATGAGCCGCAAAGTAAAGCAGCTCTTCTTTTGTAAATCCGCTTTCGCTATTTATTTTTGTAACCTCAAACGAACCATTGGTCAATGTACCCGTTTTGTCAAATACCATGGTATCAACCTTTGCCAGTGCTTCAAGGTAATTTCCGCCCTTTACCAGTATTCCTCTCTTAGAGGCTGCACCAATCCCACCGAAAAATCCCAGTGGTATAGAGATGACCAAAGCGCACGGGCAGGATACAACCAGGAATACCAGAGAACGATATAACCATTGGTTAAACTCACCTTTGAAGAATAATGGTGGAACTACTGCCAATAAAGCTGCAAAACCTACCACTGCAGGTGTATAAACTGCAGCAAACCGTGTTATGAAGCGCTCTGTCACAGCCTTTTTCTGTGATGCATTCTCAACCATGGAAAGGATTCTGTTAACCGTTGAGTTTTCAAATAATTTTGTAACTTGAACAGTTAAAACTCCAGACAGATTAATACTGCCCGATAATATCTCTTTGCCGGGGCCAATCTCTCTTGGAAGAGATTCACCTGTCAGAGCCGAAGTATCAAGAGCCGAAGACCCCTCAATAACTATACCGTCTAAGGGTACTCTTTCACCCGGACGAACGATAATTAAATCCCCTTCCTTCACAATTGACGGATCCACCCTCTCGTATCCTTCAGAAGTTTTAATATTTGCATAATCAGGTTTTATTGCGATAAGGCTCTTAATTGCTCTTTTTGAATGATCAACCGCATAATCCTGGAAGAGCTCACCGATTTGATAGAACATCATTACAGCGGCAGCTTCGGGATATTCTCCGATTATAAATGCACCAATTGACGCAATCGACATCAAAAAGTTCTCGTCAAAGACATTACCTTTTGAAATGTTTTTGACTGACTTTATAAGTACTTTGTGGCCAAATACTATGTAGGTTATAATAAAAAGGATTAACTTAATTGCAGGATTTATAACAAGAAAAATTCCTGTAAAATACAAAATAGCTGCAAATATATAAACTAGTAATGTCATCTTTGACATACCATAGTTGTCGTCGTTATTAACACTATCGTCTTCTTTTATCAGCTTTGATCCTGCTTCTATGCGATCCATTATCTCCTGAATCTGTTTTTCAATCTGTGTTAGAGCTTTATTATCTGCGATTTCTATTGAAAGCCTGGATAAAGGAAAGTTAAGGCTGACATCATTCACACCATCAAGCTCTCTGATACTTGCTTCTATTTTGCCCGCACAGTTGACACAGCTTATACCTTTTAATTCATAGTCCCTCATAATTGTCATACAAATCACCCGTTATCCTTCCGTGATGTGCTCCATGCCCATTTCAAAGATTTTTTTTATGTGATCGTCCGCTAACGAATAAAATACTGTCTTTCCCGCTCTTCTGTTACGCACCAGTTTTGAGGCTTTAAGAACTCTAAGCTGATGCGAAATGGCCGATTGGGTCATATTAAGCAGAAATGCAATATCGCAGACACACATCTCTGATTGAAACAGAGCCCAAATTATTTTTATTCTGGTAGTATCACCAAACACCTTAAACAACTCAGCCAGATCATAAAGATTATCCTCTTGCGGCATATCATCCTGGACCTTTTTAATAATGTCATCGTGAATGATCATTTGTCCGCAGGTTGCGGCTTTCTTTTTTTTATTATCTGTGCTCATTATAAAAACACCTCTCTAAATCTTTTAATAATAGCTTTTGCTGTACTACAAACGTGAAATACAAAAATAAACATATGAACAATTGTTCATATGTTTATTTTATACCTAATTAATTTACTTTGCAATAAAAAAATTATGATTTTAGAAATTTTATTGTCGTGTTGCCATGGAGTCCAGGATGATGTTTATTCCTTCCCGTGATCAGCCTTCCTGATCTGTGCCCTTTTTATTTTGCCGCTTATAGTCTTTGGAAGCTCATCTACGAATTCTATAATACGGGGATACTTGTATGGTGCTGTTACACTTTTTACATACATCTGTATCTCTTGCTTTAATTCTTCTGAAGGGGTATAACCTTTCCCCAGAACAACTGTCGCTTTAACTACCGTGCCTCTTATTGGGTCCGGAGCTCCTGTAACTGCACATTCCACCACAGCCGGATGTTCTATCAAAGCACTTTCTACTTCAAAGGGGCTTATACGGTAGCCGGAGGCTTTAATCACATCGTCATTTCTTCCTACAAACCATAACAGTCCATGTTCATCCTTATACACAACATCACCGGTATGATATGTATTGTCATACCAAACCTTTATTGTAGCCTCTTCATTCCGGTAATAACCATTAAAAAGTCCCACCGGCTTATTGGTTTCAACGTCCCTGACAACCAGTTCGCCCTCAACACCTACTGGAACAGACTTTCCGTCTTCATCCACAATATCAATATTGTAGATTGGATTCGGCTTTCCCATAGCTCCGGGATCTATATCCAGCCATTCAAAATTGGCTACCATGACAGTGGATTCAGATTGTCCAAAGCCATTAAGTATCTTCAATCCTGTGGCTTTCTCAAAAGTATAGAAAACCTGAGGATTCAAGGGCTCACCTGCAGTTGAACAGTGCACCAGAGAAGATAAATCATATTTTGATAAATCCTGTTGTATTAAGAACCGGTATATTGTCGGTGGTGCGCAAAAAGTTGCAAGTTTGTACTTTTCAATAATTTTCAGCAATTTTTCGGCATCAAACCGCTCCATGTCATAAACAAACTGAACTGCCCCGCAGATCCATTGCCCATAGAGCTTTCCCCAGCCAAACTTTGCCCAGCCGGATTCAGCTACAGTAAGATGGAGCCCGTTTTCAACCACCCGTTGCCAGTATTTCGATGTTACAATATGACCTAAAGGATATGTAAAGTCATGACAAGCCATTTTGGGCATACTGGTAGTACCGGAGGTAAAGTATATCAGCATGAGGTCAGAATTACTTGTATCATCACTGCCTGTTGGTCTTACCCAGGTATCAGAAGCATTTTTAATCTCCTCGTCATAATTTATCCAGCCTTCATGATTCCCGCCAACCAATACTGTATGTTCAAGTGTTGTTGAATCAGGACGGGCTTTCTCAACACAATCGATAACTTCAGGCCAGTTAAATGACACAATCATCTTTACTCCTGCGGCATTGTTCCTGTATATGATATCTTTTTCTTTAAGCTGGTTTGTAGATGGAATATATACGGCACCAATTTTACATAGGGCAAAGCAGAAAAAGTAGAACTCATAGCGACGTCTTAAAATGAGCATTACCTTGTCGCCTTTTTTTATTCCGTTATTTTTTAGAAAATTGGCTGTCTTATCAGACCAATATTTTAAATCAGAAAAGGTAAAGTATCTTTCTTCACCATTGTCATCACACCAGACCAAAGCCAGCCTTTCGGGCTCTAATTGAGCGTATTCGTCAATAATGTCATAAGCAAAATTGAACGATTCGGGAACATTTATTTTTAAGTTCTGTGCAAAGTCTTCATAGCTTGTAAACGTATCTTTTTCTAAATATCGGTGTGCGAGATTCATCTTTTGTATCCTCCTATAGTAAAATCACCGTTAAAAACTTCGCTTTTTTATTATCAAGCGGAAGCATTTTATGGAGTATCAGTGAGTTAAAATACAGGGAGTCCCCCGGCTCTAAAATATATTCATCATTGCCAACTATCACCTTCATACGGCCTTCAAGGCAGTAGTTAAACTCTTGCCCTTTATGGGAAACCAGTTCAGGATTTTTACCCGGTATTAGTGTTACAAGCAGTGGTTCTATTTTTCTTTTCGCATATTTATAGGCAAGGCTCTGAAACTCATATTGATCATATCGTTCTACTCTTAAGCCCTCCCCCTTCTTAACAAAGCAAACGTCATGCAGTTTTGGTGAAACTCCTGTTAGAATTTCGGTCATATCAACTTCAAAATAATTTGATATTTCATTTAGAAGGCTGACCGGAATATCGTCTTCACCATTTTCATACTTTTCATAAAGTTCTGTGCTGACATCAAAAGCCTTAGCAACTTCTTCAATTGGTAGTCCTGCTAAAAGCCTAAGCCCTTTTACTCTGGCAGCGATATCTTTATTCTTCTCGCCCATATTTGCTAATCTCCTCTCTATAACTTTATTCACAATATTCTTTTAATCTTTCGATATCTAATATTCTAACGGCTGAAAGGTGAAAATCAATGATACCTTCGTCTCTCATTCTTGAAAGTTCCCTGGACATGGATGGTCTGGAAACATTCAAAAAGTCAGCTAACTGCTGGCGGTTCATAGGAAGGGTTAATGTTGTGGTTTTTCTCTTAAGGTATTGTTCATAGATAAAAGTACTTAGCTTGGATCTCATTGTTTTTATAGAGATATACTCCATTTTTTTGCTCAGCTTCATTGCCCTTTCAGATATTACGCCCAACATATTGCTTACCAGCGCATTGTGCCATTTGCATGCATTTGTACATTGATCAATTATTTTGCTTTTTGGAAAAAAGCAGACTGTTAAAGGTGTAATAGCCTGTACCAATGCAGGCCACTCATTTTGACGTGCAAAAACCGCGATCTCTCCGAACATCTCGCCTATACCGATATTCTTTAGTAAAATACGGTTACCTGAAATACTCTCCTTAAAAACCGATGCCTGACCTTCAATAACAATCCCCAGGCTGTCCAGTTTTTCTCCGTTTCGCACTACAATAGCATTCTTAGGGTAGGTTTGGACTAAAGGCTTAAGGCAATTTAAGAGCCGCTTCAATTCATCTTTTCCAATATTATTAAATAACTCGCACTTTAATAGAGACGGCAGGTAGATTTCGTCCATATATTCTCCCAATAAAATATTATACAGTATCAGTTCTTCATAAAACCAAAAATATTATACCGTATCTAACACGGATTAGTCCATAAAAATGCACTTGCAGTGCTATTTTGATTTCTCCGAGGATATTCTTATTATAGGGTTTAAAGTAGGAGCGTAATTTGATTGAAAAATAAAAAAATAACTACATTTCAGGTTGCCGGGACTTATATAGGAACCATTGTTGGCGCCGGTTTTGCCTCAGGCCAGGAAATACTTCAATTCTTTGTCAGCTTCGGCAGAAAAGGGCTTATAGGAATTTTAATAATCACAGTTCTGTTCATTTATTTTGGTTATATTATTATGGAATTAGGCTGGAAACATAATGTTTCCTCGCATCTTCCCATAGTAAGAAAAGTAGGCGGCAGGTATCTTGGCGTTTTCTCCGATATTGTTATAACATTTTTTCTTTTTGGTGCCTTAACCGCAATGATAGCAGGATCCGGAGCTCTTTTTCACCAGGAATTCAATCTGCATCCCCTGCTGGGAAGCCTGTTCATGGCCACTATTACCGTCATAACAGTATTAGGTGGATTTAATAGCATAATAAACTCTATAAGTATTGTTGTTCCTTTCTTAGTGCTATCAGCTGTATTAGTTAGTATTGTAACCCTCTTAAAATCTCCGCCTTTATCAGAAATAAGCCATAGTGGTATTGAGCGGCCCATAATGCTGCGAAATTGGCTGTGGGCTTCAATACTTTACATATCCTATAATATCATTCCCTCAATCTCTATACTGGGTCCTCTGGGTAATCAGGCTCAAGACAGAAAAACCATCAAAAACGGTGCTCTTTTAGGAGGAATCGGACTTGGCATAGGAGCTGCTGCAATATTCCTGACTCTATATGTAAATGCAGATTCAATTAAGCATTTAGAAATTCCAATGATTATGGTTGTCCGGAATATTTCTCCCGAGGTTAGGATCATATACGCAACAGTCTTACTGGCAGAAATCTACACCTCTGCAGTGGGCGATTTATATGGTTTTGCGGCAAGGATTTGTAATCTGAACGCAAAATCAACTACTTTCGTTGTACTGGCATGCTCTTGCTTGGCTTTTTTAGCCAGCCTTACGGGCTTTTCAAACCTTGTAAA
>JAAYTO010000160.1 GCA_012523755.1 Clostridium sp.
GAACACTCACCTATTGCCTGTGCTGTATCAATAGTATGGTTATCATTATTATCATAAACATAACTTAATAACGATACATCCTGCAAAATATGGTTATTGTTAACAGGACTTGTTTCTGTAAAAGACTGTGGAGCATTTCCACCAAGATCAATTATATCCTCGGCTACGCTCCTTACTTCTGACTCAAATGTTTCTCCACTAGGAGTTACAGATTTAACTTTATAATAGTTCATGTTTTCATCAGCCATAACCATTATCTGGTGTTTAGTGGTCAATTCATCAACCTTTAATTCCTGCCCTAATGTTTCAGCACCCCCGAAACAAAGCTCAGTACTTGCCTCTGTGTAAGTTGCCCAAGTTACAGATACGTAATTTTCTTTTACTCTATATATGTTTAAGTTTTCAATTTCCTCATTCCCAGATAATATTACATTTGATGTTTCCTGCTTGTCCACAGCATCAACAAAAAGCTTTTTTTCACTAATAATAGGCTTAGGTATCTTATTGTTTCCCTCTACCGAAGTATCATAAATAAACCAAGGTTCTATAGAATCATTCTGTACTTCTTCCTCTTCCTCCTCTTCTGGTTCCGGTTCGGGTTCTTCACACGGTGGTGTTTCATTAAGAAGAGAAGCATATGTATTAAGTATACCGGATGTGTTTACTTTTCCTGAAAGACTATCTAATTCCGTCACATTATTAAGTATCCTTGCCTTTATTTCAGATACCGATAAATTTGTATCACTACTCTTAATAAGAGCTGCCGCACCTGCAACAAATGGGGCTGCCATTGAAGTCCCACTCATATAATCATATCTTTCTAACGGAGTAGTACATAAAATGTTTGTGCCTGGCGCAGCAATATCAACATTTTCTCCATAATTTGAAAATGTGGCTAGGTTTCCGTCGCTTCCAACCGCTGCAACAGAAATAATGTTATCAAGCTCAAAGCTGGCAGGGTATACAGGATTTTGATTGTTATTAGTCGAAGCATTACCCGCTGCACAAATAAACAATGCATTGCTTTTTGAAATAACATCTTTCAAGGCAGGATTAAACTCACTTCCTCCCCAACTACAGTTTATTATGCCTGCCCCCATATCCACAGCATACTCTATAGCTTTTATAGCATCCGATGTATATCCACTGTTCCCATCAATAAATTTCACAGGCAGTATCCTTACATCTGGTGATGTACCAACTACACCAGTATCATTTAATCCTGCTGCAATTATCCCAGAAACGCCTGTCCCATGTACATCCTTTGTTGGTCCATCATAAACACTGCTGTCGTTGTTTACAAAATCCCATCCACTTATGTCATCAACTAAACCATTCCCATCATCATCTATTCCATTCGTAACCTCGTTTATATTTGAAAAAATACTATTCGAAAGATCCGAATGGCTAATATCTACTCCTGTGTCAATAACTGCTACAATAACATTATCGTCACCAGTTGTTATATCCCACGCATCTGTTATATTAATATCAATACCAGAAACTCCACTTCCTCCGTTTACTATCTGACCATTATTCAGTAGTCCCCATTGTTTATCAAAGTGCTCATCATCAGGAATAATAAATGAATCTAGTCTGTAATTTGGCTGTACATATTCAATATTAGGATCACTTGTAAGTTCTATTATAACTTCTTCAATATTCTTTTGATCCGAAATTTCAAGAGCCTCCATCTTGAATCGCTTGCTCTTGTACTTTGTTTTTACTTCACGATTATTTTTAGAACTAAACTTGTCCTTAGTTTGTTTAGCTTTATTAATATCCTTATATACTACAATAATATCTTTTTTAGTTTCCTTTGGTTTCTTAGTTACATCCTTAGCAACTTTATTCTCTTCATCGATTTCATTTGTATTAGGTGTAACTAGCACTTCTTTATTGTTATCAGCTTCTTTTCCAATATCAGCATTCGAATTCTTTTCAGAACCTGATATACTGCCTTCTTTATATACTTCACATGAAACCGTTTCAGAAATATCCCTGGATTTTGAAGATTGATCGATATCTCCAAAATCATTCAATTTTTCATCGTTCATCAATTGTTTTGGTATGTTTTCGGAATAACTCTTTTCATCAGATTTAGCATTGGCATATGCTATACCTGTCACCGAAAAGGATTGAAAAAGTACTGCAAAAAGTATTGCACTTGATATAAATCTTCTAACTATGACTCGCCTCACGTCTTGCCCCTCCCTTAATAGTTATAATTTAAAAAATATAAAATATTATGTATATGAATAAGTACACAGAGTTTAAATAATGAAAATAAAAACCCATATACCTCATTTTTTTCATTTCTTGAAGCAGTAAATTCATAATTCTACTTTATTAAGCTGATAAAAAGAACCCTTTAATTACAATTAGTTGAAACACTAATCAATAACACCCCAAAAACCATCGAAAACATATTATGGTAATTCCCATATTAAGCTGAACATACAAATAATTTTAATACTTGATTTGCAAAATGTAAATATTAACATGTTAAATTTTATACTAAAAAACAAATAATTCAATAGTTAATTTAAAATTTTACACCTTTTTTTACAATTCTACATCTTCAATGGTAATATTATTCTCTTTATTGTTTTTTGTCTAATCTAGAAAATAAATTACATTTCCAAATATGAGTTCAATAACTTCATGTATATGATTTTACATAATCTATAAACAATAAGTTATTTGAATAAGAAATGTTAATACAAAAAGAATAAACTAAATAGTTAAAGGGCAATAGACAAACAGAAACCATTGCATGTGAATGAGGATAGACTTATAACTTCTATGTCTTTCCCGTTATAGTATATTCTATCCTGAAGCGTATCCACCTTCTTAAAATCCATCTTCATCCCCAGTTTCAAAAACTTCGAAACTGCTTCTTTCCTTGTCCACAAAACTGTTGCCCTCTGAGAATATTCTTTAGTACCTATAAGACTATCGAGGACTTCTCTCTCCCCACTAGAAAAGTAACGCTTAATTAATGCACCTTCTGGAATAAATATTCTTTCAATATCTATACCAATCTTCCTTTCAGATACAACTCCAATACAGTATGGGAATGAGTGGGTGATTGATACGCACATGTCAGGATATTGCTGAATATACGGTTCAGAGTCCTCTCCCTTTAATACGTCCATAAACTTTAAATCCATCAAACTTTGTTCCTCAAGCTTATATTTGAAGAATGCGGATTTTACCGCATACCTTCCCGAAACCCACTGTATGTAATTCTTTCTATTCTTTATATCAAAAAGATACCTGAGTTCTTCATCTGACAATATGGAACACAAATTTAATCCACCTGCCAAAACTTTTTGGTTTATATCCTTCATATTCACTACATGAAAGGAAAACCCATATTTTAGTGTCAAAGAACTCAGGTAAGTTACTACTGCTTGTATAACTTGTTCATATCTCTTTTCATCATTATCAATCATGAGTGAATAACCCTCATCTTTACACTTTTTGCATAATAACACACTTCGTTTTCTTCATTTAGCATAATAACATCATAAACCTTTGTATCACCGCTTATATACTTAAGTTTTGAATATACCCTGTAGTGCATAATTTCCTTTGGAGCCTTTATAACACCAAACTCCTCAACCTCCCAAGGAAGATAAACTTCATCGGTATCAATCTGTGAGTGTATACCACAAACCTGAAAAACTGAATCCATAAAAGCAGGGTTTATCAGAAGCTTGTCCAGATTATACCTTTTATTAGTTTTCTCTCCTTCGGGCAACACCATGGAAATAATGGCGCCGTTATTATTGCGTTTAAACACGTTGTTGTCTCTTTTCTCATCAATAAATAAAGTTCCCAGCTGAATGGTGTTCTTATTCTTACTACTGAACTTTTGGAGTGACTCCCTAGTATAGCCCTCTTCCATATGCTCGCTTTCGATCTCCTTAATGGCAAGCAAATGCCGATATTCTCCCAGATTGCTACTCACATTCATACTACTTAAGGATATCAATCCATAGTTTTCATAATTGTGTTCAAAATATGTGTATGTTTCCATGTCAAAGCTATTTTTTTCCCTGCCTTCATACAATTGAGCAACCACTTCCTTTGGTTCGTCACGGAAAAACTTAAGAGGCTTATCGATTCTAATATTTCTAAAGCAGTACTGTTTACTCTCACCAAACATAATTGTGTGAAGCTCTGCACCCATTTCCATATATGCTACTGCCGGTCCAAGGGATATAGGTCCTAGCCTATGGTGATCAATAATAGCATCTCTTTTAGGAGAAAAAACCCTAAACGCTCTTTCAATGCCCCCGTCTCTCACAGTAACCCAATCAATCATCGTTTTGTCATTAAAGGATTTGTGTGCCATCTTTTTATTTGTAAACTGGGATAATCCTCTGCTCACAATAACCTCACTCGTTTCAAGCCCCCCTGTTAGAATGTTGATAAACTCTGCTGTTCCTCTAGAAGGTTCAATAAGATTCAACCCCATTTCCTCAGAATGATTTTTTATAAATTCATTTCTCCATGCAATACCTACGTCTTTCCATCCCGACCACGAAATACTCAAAGCATAAATATGTTTATGTTTTGCTTTTATCATGGAGATAAAGCTGTTTAAAAAACTGTTTGCCGAACAGTAATCAATCTGTGCTTCATTTCCAAATCTACCGGATATGGAGGAAAAAGCCAACACCGCTTTTAATTCCTTCATGTCCACCAAACGATATAGATTGCAAATACCCTCAGCCTTTACTGAGAATATATTTTTAAATTCTTCCCTTCCTTTCTGGTGTAATAGTCTGCTCTTTTCAATCCCCGCACCATGAATAATAATATTAACAGGTCCGTTTTTTTCGACAGCATGCTCTAAAACCTTCTTCATATCTTCATGGCATCTCACATCACAAGGCATATACAATACCTCGTTTCCATCCGATTCAATGTCTTCAATCAATCTTTTAATTGATATAGAGTTTTCAAGCATTTTAAGCTCCCCCTCTACCATTGTCGGAGTTACCCTTTTATGGTCTTCTTCCAGTCTTCTTATAATACCCTGCTTAACCTTATCTGATTGAGTTTTATCAAGCTTCGAAAGCTCTTCAATATCATCAGGAATTACTGTCCTCCCGATTATTGTAAACTTCGCTTTGAATCTTTTGGAAAGTCCCCGGGTTATCTCAGAGGTTATCCCGTGTCCCCCTCCTGTTATTAAAAAGTGTGTGTTTCCCATGACTTCCATAGCCCTCAGATTAATGCGATCTAGATAATCCACACGGGATACAAACCTTTTCCCATCTACATATCCAATTTCATAGTCTTTTGAAGAAGACTCTACTTCATCATACAATATCATTAAGATATCATCCTCAGGCATACCACCTTTATTCATCCCCAGGTCAACAACCTTTACAACCGATTTGCTCCATTCTTTTCTAAGACCTTTGTAAAAACCACTTAATGCCCCATAGAAAGGATCAATACTTATTTGATCTCTGTTCGAGTACCCATGACAGCCATCCATCGATATTGCACATACAATCCTTACTTTGGGTTCGTTAAGCCTTTCTGAAAGCTCTTTATAGAAGATAAATCTTGCTTCACTGCTGAGGAATAATAATCTCTCCTGTTTCCTCCTGTCGATTGCATCAAATTCTACCCTCGAAGCAATATGAGTGCAATCTACTATTACATCAACCTTCTTGCTTACAAAATCGCAAATTCCTTTTTTTAAATCTTCTTGTTCCGAATAACTGTCAAATATGAACTCTTCAACATGTAGGCCATCATTTTTAAAACAAGCTGATACATTTCTAACCGATTGTTTATCATCTCCAATAACCCATATTTTGCAGTTTTTTAAATCCAGATCTTCTTTATCGATTTTCTCTTCAACAAAAACAGGTATCTGAAGACAAAGATCCCTTTTTACAATATTCTCATCAATTCTTTTGCTGTTTTTCAAAATGCAGTTTGTTTCGTCTTTCGTTCTACATCTCTCACATGCTTTATTTTGAGAATCGTAGTTAATTTTTTTAATATAATCTATAATTTCACCTATAGTACTAACTTTGCGGAAAATAGCATCACCGTATTTTGGAATGTTAAACCTTTCATTTAGCAGTGATAATAATTCTCTGTAGCCTATGTTATCAATACCCAAGTCAGCTTCTAATTCCATATCCTTTTCCAGCATCTCTACAGGGTATTTTGTTATCTTATACACAATCTTAAATACCTCTTCTTCTAAGTTATCTGCCGCATTATTTTTTACTGCCATATCTACATATGCTTTAAATGATGCATCACCGTCTTTCTTTTCTGCTTTTTTATCTCGGGTTTCATTGCCTGCAGCCTCAACAGTTTTTATTTCATCTGTTAGGTTTTGGTATGCCGCCGTGCTTTCTGCAATCTCTTTTTTACTAAGAGTCTTTTCCTGAACCATGTTCAGTATATGCCCTATTGTAGGGTAATCTGACATTTTTAAACTCTCTTCCTGAAGAATCCCATACCTTTCAGATATTACAGACAAAATAGTTGCCTGTTTAACCGTATCAATACCTAAATCAGCCTCAATCTCCATTGTTAAGTCAAGCATTTCCTTTGGGTATTTGGTTACTTCTGAAAATATACCTAGAATCTCATCCAGCATATCCGGATCTTGGGTGTTTGCATCTTGGGTGTTTGCATCTTGGGTGTTTGCATCTTGGGTGTTTGCATCTTGGGTGTTTGTACTTTGCGTATTCTTTACTGTTACGCTTGCCTCAAACTCCCTTTGAGCACCGCAACACGGTTTTTCCGTTGGTACCTCTGAACCCTCTGCAACCAGAATCCTTCCATAATTAGTCAACTTTGCTTCCTTTGACTCCGTAATTCTACAT
The DNA here is from genome assembly GCA_012523755.1 of Clostridium sp. Classification (GTDB taxonomy): domain Bacteria; phylum Bacillota; class Clostridia; order Acetivibrionales; family Acetivibrionaceae; genus Hungateiclostridium. Next base: position 6,876 of record JAAYTO010000160.1, read on the forward strand.
AACCACTTTTCGTACAGTTTTCTGTCGAAGAACCTATCTCCACCGGATGCTACCTTTTGTAAAAGGTGGTAGCTTCCCTGCCCTCCATAGGCCGTTACCATTCTTATAACATACTCGAAACTGTGAGAACCACCACGTGATAAGTTCAAGCCTTCTAGATCAGTATCCGGCTCTCTATAATTGACAACTGGTGGAATTTTTTGATATTGCAAGGCTTTAGCAGCTATAGCTTCCTCAATAGATGCCGCCATCGTATGTCCCGTCATTCCTTTTGTATTAATAACCTTTATATCCCTGTATTTTTCACCAAAGGTCTTATGTAGAGCCGTCTTTTCAGTCTGTGCACAACCTCCCTCTCTTGGCGAAAAGGTTTCGTGGGAATAGTACACTGTTTTCGGTGCAATACTCTTTCTCTCAATATGATATTCGTTTTCCATTTTTGTCATAAACCTATCCAGTTCGATACAGAAAATATCTCTATCAATCTTTGCTTGATGTCCAGCAGTATTAAAGGAATGAGTACCCAAAATCCGGCAAATTCCATTCATTCCTCTCTTTCCTACATCTTCTTCTTTTTCAATTACTAACCCCAAAGCACCAGCACCCAGAATCATTCCGTTTCTCCGTTTATCAAATGGTACTGCCGCCTCAAAGACATCCGTAGATGTAGTAACAGCCCCCATGCTTAAGAAACATCCGCCTGCCCATGGTATCGTGGTTTTTGATGTAACATTTCGGCACCGATAACAATCATTCTTCTTGCATGTTCTCCTCTGATAAGATCCTCAGCAACAGTAACTGCAGTAGCAGTAGAAGAACAGGCCGCACCAATGTGAAAATTCGGTCCCCTTGCTCCTATAAACTGAGCTAGTCTATTATTTGCCTGTGAAGATATCAGTGCCATGAAATCACGATTAAATTCGTAAATATCTTCTTCTCCATTATTGTATAACAGCTTTGAATAGTGAAGCGTAAACCAATCAGATAACAACTTTCTTACCTCGTCATCGCTTACTCTTGTAATCACCTTTTCATAAAAATCTATTAAGTCTTTTCTTGTCCTTACTCCAAATTTAGTAGCAACATATCTTGAAACCTCGCTGATAAATGGTTCAACCGCTAAAAACCCATTGGCAAAAACTACACCGGTGTCCGCCTGCATCTCTTCCGGAAGCACCAGTCCTCCCGGCAAACAAGCACCTGTCGAAGTCTTTTTATACTCTCTCACAAGAGGTATACCCGCATCCTTTAAAGCCTCATACCCTGCGGCAACTCCAGCACAGACAGTCATGGTCATCTGTTTTAGTACCTTCTCGTCGATCTTATAGTCATTCAGCATATCAATTTTACCAAGCTTCCCAACAAGCCTTATAACATCATTAATTGACGACAGTTTTTTAAAGGTAGTTTCTTTTTCGTTTTTTATAAGCCTAGTGATATTTAAATCCACCATACTATTAGCCTCATCATCATTTATCGTCTCTATGAGATTTTTCCCTTCAAAAATCAGCTCGAAATTGCTATCTGAAAACACTTTTTTAAATGTTCCCGGCAATCCAACAGAAACCCCGCTATACACAATACTATCCTTTTTCAAATGCTTCGTACGATATTCGCTACCTCTTTTCTCCCCATCCAAGCAATAGCCCATATCCTTTTTTGAAGGAAGTGTACAAACATCCATACCTAAGACAAAAAGCTCTGCCATAGCCTGTTTATATCCCTCTACCGAATCCCTTCTTTTATTATTTGATGCCACCACCTTAACATCCTTACCTTCAAGAATACTCCTTACGAGATTTGCAAGAACAGATGAAGGACCAGTTTCAATAAAAACTCTCACACCCTTTTCATAGAGCTTTAGTACCGCATCTTTAAAATAAACAGGCGAATTCATTTGTTCTCTCAGTAAAGAAGGCATACTACTCATTCTTTCTTTTGCATCAGGATAAAAATCCATCATATGGCATGATATAACTCTGGTCTTAGGTACGCTAAACACCGTATCTTTAATTCTGCTGTAAAAGAGTTCTGCCGCTTGAGATACAATTTCTGTATGAAATGCATGGGACACATTCAGTCTCTTATATGAAATCTTATTTTTCGATAAAAGCTCTTCCATTCGACTGATTTGATCCTGTTTTCCTCCAACAACGGTTTGTTCTGGTGAATTAATATTGGCTACAGTTACATTTAGACCGCTCTTTACAATCAATTCTTCAACCTCTGAACTGTCAGCCCTAATGCTCATCAAAAAACCTCGGTTGTCTTTTGGTATGCTATCAAAAGCATTCCCCCTATTACCGACCAAACCAATTGCAGATTTTAAATCCAGCATACCTCCCGCATAAAGGGCTGCAATCTCACCAAGGCTATGTCCTATCATATAATCGCCCTTTATTCCTGATTCTGTCAAAAGCTTAAACATGGCAATATCACTTAAGAATACGGACGGATGTGTATTTTTTGTGTTTTCCAGTTCCCTCTCCAGACACTCCTCATCATCCCCAAAAACCAGCTTTGTTATTTCGTCACCGTATCCGGCCTTCCATATCGCATCAGCCTGCCTATACAGAGACTCAATCTGGGGATAGGCATTATATATCTCCTTTAACATATTAGGATACTGAGAAGCTTGTCCAGGAAACATCCATGCAACCTTATCCGAAGTCAGTACATCCCCACTACCAAAGTATATGCCTTTTATGCTAAGCCCTTGTATATTGTCAAATCCACCTTCCCCTACCGATTTGTTAAATATATCCCACTTTTCCTCTATTTCATTCATTGAACGAACACATATTGCAAGACGCATTTTCTTCTTCGATGAAGCACATGAGTTATTAAATAACACCGCCTGTGAAAAGTCGGAGTAGTCTTTTAGAGCTTCAATAAACCTTGAATACTCCTCACTAATCTCTTCCATGGAATTACCCGAGAAAAAAACCACTTCCGGCAAACAATACTCAGAATGATATATATCTGGACATAAGTTCCTCTCGTTTTCAGTGAATGGACTATTTACATGCGGTGCCTTTGACTCTTTTGAGAGATTTTTGATCTCCGTAAAAGCATAGTCTTTTTTTACAAATTCCGGTCGAAACTCTTCGAGTGCAATATGATAATCCTCCCCTCCAAATCCAAAAGCACTTACATTTGCTCTTCTAGGATGGGATACAGTCTCTCTCCATTGTTTTTTATCTGTCAGTATGTAAAAGGGCGAATTTTCCAACCCCAACTTCGGGTTGACCCTCTCAATACCGGCCGTCGGAGGAAGAATCCTGTTATACAAAGCCATAGACGCCTTTATTAATCCCGCTCCCCCAGATGTGTATCTCAAATGACCAATATTTGACTTCACAGCGCTTATTCCACAATATTCCTTTTTCTCAATCCCCATATCTTTAAATGCCTTTTTTAATGCATTTATTTCCGCAATATCTCCCACAGGCGTTCCGGTTCCATGTGCTTCTATGTACTCAACAGTATCCGCACTATATTTCGCCATTTCAAAAGTTTTCTTTATTACACGACACTGTCCATTTTCGCTGGGAGCAGCTATGTGCTTGCCTTTGCCATCACTTCCCTGACCGAATCCAGATATAAGTGCATATATTCTGTCACCATCCCTGATGGCATCGTCCAGCCTTTTTAAAATCAATGCAACTCCTCCAAGCCCCATTACAAATCCATTTGCCCGAGCATCAAAGGGATACGACCCACTCGGAGATAGTGCATTGATAGCAGAGAAAACCGCAAAAGGTCCTTCATCTAATGTTACGTCCGCTCCGCCGGTAATCAATACATCGTATTCCCTTCTTAATAGTCCCATAATTCCGCTAATAGCCGCTGCAAGGGTAGATGCACACGCAGCATCAACTGTATACGCTGGTCCTGAAAAACCAAAAAGATTGGTGATCCTAGCTGCTGTTATGTTTTGAAGTATTCCCGGAGCAGTATCTTCGGTAATGGGAATGGAATCTTTCTGCGCAAACTCAGAAAGCTCTTGTAAAAATTCATCCATTTTTGATGATTCAAGAAAGGAATTCAGTTTGGAATCGTTCCGTAAATAGTCTTTTAATTTGGCAAAAAAGCCCCTTCTTACAACATTGTTGTATTGATGTCCAGGTGCCCCAATGCCCATTATAACCGCTGTGCGTTCCCTGTTTATATCGCTGTTTGCAAGAGACCTCAAAGCCTGATCAACGCAATATATTACCATGTGCTGATTAGGGTCCATATGTTCTGCTACGGTCGGAGGAATTCTAAATTTGTTGCTTAATGAAGCATAATCCTCAACGTCAACAATTGCTGCAACATCAGTGTATGACTTATCGTTCTTTTTGACCTTCCCAAGAACATCTGGATCATAATATAATTTTTTATTCATTACGCTCTCAGGCACTGCTTTTATTGAAACCGTCTTGTTAAGAATATTATTCCAGAACAAATCCACATTATTTGCATCGGGCATTAACGCCCCCATTCCTACTATTGCTATTCGTTCTTCGGGATAAAAGTAGTTGCTCATAGTATAACCTCCTTTTTATAGATTCTCGATTCAATTAAAGCTCAAAACATTATGTAGTACATCAAACCTATTATAAGGACCCTTATAACCATAACCTTTCCTTTTTTAGATCATAACCCAAAGAATTCAAAAACGAGTTATACCATGTTCTCGCAAAATCCATTTTACATTAGTAAAATACCACTAATAGAAAATTAAGAGTTTTGCGTTCTTTCGCTTTTTAGTCTTTCAAGTAAAAACTTAGGAGCATTAATCCCATTTGTTTTTTAGTCATTTTACTTCGTAAAATCCCATTAACAAAAGCTCAAAGTCATTAAACACTTTTACTTTTAAGGCTTTCACTTCATTCCAAGCCTTCCGGAAGTAATTCGATTATTACATTTAATAAAAAAATCGTAAATATCCTTTGAAAGCTTTGGTACTCTTAGAATGTTTAAATGTCCCGCATGATATTCCAATATGTTTTGTAGCCCTGATTTTGCAACCCTCTCAATAAATGTTCTGTTCTTGTCTTCCCCAATAATCTGATCATAAACCGAGTATATAACTCCAATATTATCAGTACTAAAACCCGCGTTTATATTTTCACACGGATCCAGTTCCTTGAAAACAAAGGATACTCTCTTTTTATCATAACCGCATATCTCAAAATCCTTTCTGACCGAGACCATTAAAGAATTGTCCCATATCAGTGACAATAAATCCGTAACTGGATTTATTAAAAACGTCCCGGCAAAACTATTCCTTAAAATATGATATCTAAAAGCTATACATCCTCCCATACTAAATCCTACAAGAAAGCATGGCAATTGGTTATATTGTTTTATTAGCTGAAGGGAAGCTTCAACATCAAAAACGGACTGTTTAAAAGCATTATGTGATCTTTTAATGTCTCCACTTACAAAAAACTCTCCGCTAAAAACACTTCCTTCAGGTTTTCTCTTATAATGATAAGGTAATATCATAAAAAAGACATTAACCCCCAGTTCATTCAATAGCTTAATTAAAAATGCATAGTTTGACATATTATCATCATATAACCCATGCAAAAACAAAACATTGTAAATAGGATTCTGGGCAGGATGATAATAAAGATATATTATGTCATTTTCATTATAACCCAATTTCTTTTCAAACGACGGAATCTCAAAATACTCCACCCATTCAGCATTTTTTACAATTTTGACATGGGATATATCAAGCTTACATTCTTCCAGACCATCAAATGCTTTCTGTAACTCCTGAAAAATAAATGTCTTAGGTCTGTGATTTACTTTTTGAAGCTTTTCACTGAGCAGTCTTTTCATTGCCAATTCATCCA
>JAAYTO010000161.1 GCA_012523755.1 Clostridium sp.
AAGGGAAGCATCCATTATTATTTAAACAATGCCCACGGTGATGTGGTAGGGTTGGTGGATGCTAAGGGTACAGTGGTTAATTCGTACAAGTATGATGCCTTTGGCAATATAGTTGAGGCAAAGGAGCAGGTGCACAACAGGTTTAAATATGCCGGTGAGCAGTTCGAACAGGTAACAGGGCAGTATTATTTGAGGGCAAGATTTTATAATCCTGTTGTGGGGAGGTTTACACAAGAAGACGTATACCGGGGCGATGGACTGAATCTGTATACGTATGTACATAATAACCCTATCAAGTATGTTGACCCGAGTGGATATAGTAGCTGTATGAGAAAGACAAATCTATGGAATGAATTCCAAAAAGCAAATAAGGGAAAATATGCTTCCCAAAAAGAAATGGCGGAGACTTACAGAAAGTTAGTTACCGAACAATCACCTTGGCCGGATGGATTTGTTCCTGTTAAAGATGTATTGAAGCCTGGAACAAGGTTTGAAATGGCGCTTTCACCAGGCCAAGATGTAACAAGTCCTGGTGCCTTTGGTACATTTGATATTATAAGAGATAAAGATTTTGTACGAAATGAACTTGCTGTAAAATTAGCATGGAAACCTGACGTAGATAGAGTTGTTACCTATGAGGTTGTGCAAGATTTACCAGTAAATGTTGGACCAATAGGTCCACAAATTGATGAAGTTGCAGGTAAGTATCTTTCTGGTGGAGCTAGTCAATTAGAAATGTTGGTTCCTAAAGAAGAAAGAATGAATTATCTAAAAGTAGTAGCGGTTAGGGATATATATTAATTAATAATATAATTTTGAAAGGAAGATTATTTCATGGAAGTTAAAAATTTTACTGTAAATAAAAATGTAATTTCATGGGAATTAAATGATGGGAAAATATCAATAGCAATCGATTGGTTAAAAAATGCTTATTTATATTCTAAGGGCAAAACAATTCTTGTATTGGTAGGGCAAGTTGATTTTCCATCAAGTCTATTAGGATATAGTGTTGATGGGAAAAAAAAGTTTGAAGTAGCTGCGCCAGAAGGTTTTGTATTTTCATATATAACTGCGCATCCAGAAGTTGGCGTTTGTGTAGTTTGCGGTGGAAAAGAGAAGATAGATGGATGGTATGATTGGCATTTTGCTATAGATGTTAAAATAGGAAAATTAACTAGGCACTGTCCAGCTTATTAAATAAGATTCAACAATAAGTTTTTTGTAACCTTGATAAAGTTTTGGTGGAAAAGCTTAGAATATATAAATATAATAATAACTTAATTTGTTGTGCTAGCGTGAGTTTATCACAAAATTCAAATTTTTGAAACAATTAAAATCCTGAAATACCCTTGAAAGAAGGAAAAGAGGGTATTTTTTGTCAACATTTTATGCATACACTAAAATATTTAAAATTGTATTGCATTTTAAGCTTGTATATAGTCTACTATAGTTATGCTAATAATTATGTATACACGAAGGTGAGAGCGTGGCGACTATTCAGTCTAAAATTACAAATGGCCATAAATACTGGTATATCGTTGAATCTCGTCGGGTCAACGGTAAACCAAGACCCGTCGTCCTTGAATATCTTGGAAAAGCCGATGACCTCCTCAAAAGACTTCAAGGTCTCAGAGATTCTCTTAAACTAAAATCTTATTCCCATGGCTTAGTTGCCAAACTGCTTCAAGTCGCTTCGGAACTTGATATCTGTAATGTATTGAATGGCTTTGTACATTCTTCAAAAGAATATACAGCAGAAAAACCTATCAGAAATAACATGACCGCCGGTGCCTCTCTAATGTGTATACGCTAATATAAAAGTGACTCCTTTAGGAGTAAAACGCTAACGAAAAATTGACCCCTTCTAAGAAAAAATCCTGTACAATCGAAATAACAATACGGTTGACAGGAGGATGGAAGGCGTGATAGTTGGAGTGGATATTTATCAAAAAATAAGGTACATGTATCAAGTCCAAAAGAAAGGCAAAAAAACTATTGCACGTGAATTAGGTATTTTAAAGAATACTGTTAAAAAATATTGTGAAGGTGCACATGTAACATAGGAAAGAAAGGAATACAACAGAGATGCATCTGTAATGACTGATGAAGTAATGGATTTTATCAAACAGTGCTTAAAGGAGGATGAGGAGGAAGGACTCAAGAAACAAACACATACTGCAAAGAGGATATATAACAGATTGGTTGATGAAAAGGGCTTTACCGGTGGAGAATCCACAGTCAGATTAGCTGTCCGGAAAATGAGAAGCAATATTACAAAAGCTTTTATACCGTTGTCATTTGATCCAGGTGAAGCGGCTCAACTGGACTGGGGAGAGAGTTATGTATACATAAAAGGAGTTCGAAAAAAGGTGAATATATTCTGTATGAGGCTCTGCTACAGTTGTGACATATTTGTAATGGCTTTTTACAGGCAGAATGAAGAATCATTCCTTGAGGGGCATATAAGGGCCTTTGAATTCTTTGGAGGGGTACCTAAAAGACTGTTCTTTGACAATGCAAAAATAGCAGTGAAAGAAGGTTTTGGCAAGTATGCGAAACCACAAGAACAATATTATGCTTTGGGAGCACATTATGCTTTTGAAATGAGCTTTTGTAATCCCGGAAAAGGGAATGAAAAAGGCTTAGTAGAGAATCTTGTTGGCTGGTCCAGAAAAAACATGCTTGTTCCTGTACCGAGAGTTGATAGTAT
>JAAYTO010000162.1 GCA_012523755.1 Clostridium sp.
AGGTTATACATAAATCTACTCCTATCAATGTTTTTTTTCGTCAATTAACATTATACAGGATGATTTATGTATATGGGAGATATCTTCGGATATCTCCTAATTATTTACTTGTCTTGCCAACTATAATTATACTCTAAGTTACCCAAATTAATCTTGAATTTCATCTAGCTGTTGGATTTTTGAGTATTTATTTTAAGAATAATGAACTGGTTGCTCTATTTGGGTCCCCAAATAAACTTACCAGTCTTATCAATATAACCTTCTTTCCACCATGGTTGTTCACCTACTCGCACTATTGCGACACCATCAATAAATTCTCGCACATCGTCAAACTTTGGCTCAATAACCATTTCACCCGATTTGTTTATATAACCCCATTTGTATTCTGCTTCACTAAATACTGTACCTTCTCTTGTTTCAACTAATACTGCTGCTAAACCTTCTTGAAAACATGTCACGTCTTTATAAATTGGCTCTATTACTGTTTTTCCTTCCTTATCTATAAAGCCATATTTACAATAGCCTTTGTCATCTCTAACACCGACACCTCCAAGTCCTTCACTAAAATATACAGCTCCACCATACTTTGGCTTAATTACAAATTCACCTTCTTTATTTATATATCCCCAATGATAACCTCCAGTTGATGTATCTTTTACCTGTACCGGTGCCAAGCCTTCATTAAAATAACCCGCCGCCACAAATTTATCTTTAATGACTAACTCTCCAGTTTTGTCTATATAACCCCAATTTCCTCCCTCTTCATATTTAACAGCAGCTAAACCTTCCTTAAAATTCATTGTAGAGCTAAATTGTTCAGGAATCACCATATCAAAATTCTTGTCAATATAGCCATATTTACCTCCTGAAGTTGAAACGCTACACAGTCCTTCATGGAATACGCTTGTATATTTATAAGTCGGCTCTTTCAAAACATTACCTTCTCTATCAATAAATCCCGTTAATGTAGATCGCATATATGGATCAATTGTTATATCAATAGGTGCAATCCCCTCCTTGAATGCACCAGTCCATTCAAACTTTGGCTCAATTACAATCTCACCCTTTTTATTAATATAACCCATTTTATTATCTTTTTTAACCGCTGCAAGGCCTTCACTAAAATCAAGTGCAAAATCAAACTGGGGTTTTATTATAATATTACCTTTGTTATCAATATATCCATATTTTGACCATCGTCTCACAGAATATAAAGTAAGGTTTTCGATATCTTTTATTTCAGTGGACTCTTTTTCTTTGCATGATGTAAGTAATATAAGTAGGATTAATGCCACTACTAAAAACTTACTTCTAAAAACAGTTTTATATGTCATTACACCACCCCCTGGTCAGTTTTACTAACATAACATATTTTCGAACTTCCATAATGTTAAATACACATCATCTGTTTTCTCTGTGTTTGCAGAAATGAACACTATTACAGAACTCTGGCATAATAAGTTTATTTATTCCAACGTACTATACCTGCATTCTCTCTTTCCTTCTTGTTTTTTGTTCCCCATGGAAAATACTGAATTCTACCCTGAGTCCATGCATCCAATACCATCATTATATCGGTAGAACTAACTTTCTTATTGCAAATCATCATGTCATCATCGGGTACCTTTACCCGATATTTATTGCCATACCTGTCCTCAACAGTATAATTTTGCGGTGCATAAAACCCTGTACCTTCCGCAATTACAGAGGAGCCGCCCCTGTACCCTGCGTTATATGCATCGCCTATTCCTAATACGTGTCCAAATTCGTGTGCCGATATCTGGGCAAAATTATACTCAGAAACAGTTCTTCCATCCTTATAAGTATCATATACAGTAAAACTACTAGCATTTTCTATTGACCAATCAAAAATATCCTTTTCTTTGTTCAATAGCATATTAGGGCCAAAATTCAAATTTTCATGATCAGCCATACCAAGTTTTCTTTCATTAGGCAGAGTTATTGTTGGACCTCCTGGTATTTTTATGTTAAAACTCGTTCCCTTTACCACCCTTACATTCAAAAACCTTTGCTTTGGTGAAAAATAACCTTTATAAAATTTTTTGTTAGGATTTGGATTTTTGCTATAAATACTTGTATATACGCTGACGTCTTTACCATATACACTAAAATTTCCAGCCCAATTTCTTGTAATTCCATCAGCAATTACTTCTGCATATGTCAAATTATTCGTACTATTTGGATATATTTCATTTGCCCCATTTTTATTTGAACCAATCCAATCTGGTATAATTTCAAAATCACCAGTATACCCTGTTATATTTTCAGTAAAATTAATATAAGCACTAATATAGACATTCTTTTCTTCTCTTATAACTTTAACTGGTGCATATTTCATTTCAGGTCTTACCAAAATATTCATTTTACCACTGCTATCGTGCCACCAACTAATGGTATCTTCAATATCAAGCTCTTTACAGAATTCTCTTATAGCTATTCTCTTTTTTCCATCGTTTCCATCTTTTGTAATATACTCAGGAATACCTAAACCCATATTAAGGATATATAACCCATATTTTAAATACTCTTCTTCAGTTATTGTTGTAACACCATCAGTAACATCTCCAGTTTCAAATATTATATCACCAAATTGCACATTCGCAGGCACATGTCCAAAGGGATCCCAATAAATCAGTGGATTATTAGCACAATACGTATACAGATTCAAACTCAGCGGATCATCAATTGTGCCTGTGTATGTATCCTGCTGCAGGAACCTTGCTATCTTTGGATCATAGTACCTTGCATGGAGGTTGTAGTAATCCGATTCCTCATCGTACTGGTATCCTGCATACCTTATCTGACTCTTTATCATCTCCCCCGGGTCTGTTGTTAAAACTCCACTGCTGTCATAGTAGTTCTCTAAGGTTATATTCCCAAAGGAATCATACTGGTACTGTGACCGTATATTCTTTGTTGTTGCATCTAAAAGGGCTGTTACATCTCCGTGTCCGTTGTAGAAATAATATACCTTGTCGCTTCCTATTTCCCTTGATATAAGGTTTGTACCTATTACATTGAATACCGTTACTGCCCCACCGTTTACATATTCAAAGAC
>JAAYTO010000008.1 GCA_012523755.1 Clostridium sp.
AATATCAATCCTTTCGTAATAAAATTTATATAATGGGTCTGGCAGCATAAAACCTACTGTTAGATGTAGTTTTTTGTATGCATTTACTGGCATGCATAGGTTTTACCCCTCCCATTTTTAGTATCATTTTGACATCTATTTCAATATATCCTGCAAGAATTATCAATAATTTAATATATTGGTTAGTTCAAAGTGTTTTGTAGTTATTTTATTATTCAAAATATTAGCATGTACTTTTCTATTTCTTAATATCTTTATTGCGAAAAGCATTACATCATACTATTTATATGCTTTGTTTCAGTTTTTTGCTTTCTTTTTAAATAAAAAAACCACAAGACTTATTAATGTGCCTTGTGGACCAATGATGCAATAACACCTCGGTTCAAAGAAAATTTTCGCTTGTGGAAAAATTACGCCGTAGCTGCCACACCTCTTGTTTCAACCCTTTTTACAATTCCATTAATTTTCGCCGCCGCATCCAGCAAAAACTGCGGGCTGTACGAAATCCTCAGATCCACCCCTTTAATCTCCCTGCATTTTTGCAAGACATACAACCTTGCTCCAGAGATACTCCTCGCAATTTCACAAATATCATCCATATTGAGCCCCGGTGCAACGGTGGTACGGAATTCATAAGCCACAGCACCTCTTTTCAAGATTTCTATGCTCCTCTTTATACCGGCAATATCCACATCTGTACCGCAGACTTCGCTGTACTTATCAAATGGGGCTTTGATATCCATGGCGATATAGTCAACCAATCCTTTATCGATAAGGCTTTCAATCACCTTAGGATTTGTTCCGTTGGTATCCAGCTTAACCGGATAACCCAAGCCCTTAACCTTTTTTATGAAATCCCCCAGGTCTTTTTGGAGGGTAGGCTCTCCACCACTCACAACCACGCCGTCCAAAAAGCCCTTTCTATCCGAAAGCATATCCAAAAACGAATCTTCATCCACCAGTTCTTCACTATTGCCACCGGAGATGAGCATTCTGTTGTGGCAGTAAAAGCAATTCATATTACAGCCCGGTGTAAAAACAACAGCTGACAGTTTTCCCGGGAAATCTACAAATGAATTCTTTTGAATTCCGGAAATTATCATGATACCTTCTCCGCAAGTTTAAATTTCTTCCGCATAAAATACTCTTCCTTCTTACCGATGTTATAATTCTTTACCGGTCTTAAATACCCGGTAACCCTTGACCAAACCTCGGTTTCCCCACCGCACTGCGGACATGTGAAATGCTCTCCCTTGATGTATCCATGTTCGTTACAGATACTAAAGGTGGGCGTAATCGATATATACGGCATTTTATAATTGGTAAATACCTTTTGTATAAGTTTTTTGCACACCTCAATATCCTCAATGCTTTCTCCCAGGTAAAGGTGTTGAACCGTTCCTCCAGTATACAATGATTGCAACTCATCCTGAAGCTTTAAAACCTCAAAAATATCGTCGGTATATCCCACCGGAAGTTGAGAGGAATTGGTGTAATAAGGGGTTTCGTTTCCGGCGGTAATTATATCCGGATATCTTTCCCTGTCCAACTTTGCCAGCCTGTAGGATGTTCCCTCTGCCGGAGTCGCCTCAAGATTATAAAAATGCCCTGTTTCGTTCTGGAAACCAATTAAAACATCTCTTAAATAATTCATAATATCTATGGCAAACCTCTGTCCCTCCTGGGTTGTGAGGTCTTTTCCCATAAAGTTTTCCAATGCTTCATTCATGCCTACTATTCCAATGGTATTGAAATGGTTATACCAGTACTGCCCTGTTCTTTGTTTAACATTTCTGAGGAAATGCGTCGAATATGGATACAATCCCTTTTCCGACTGCTGCTCAATTATCTTCCTCTTTATCTCCAGTGAGGTTTTTCCGATATTTGCAATCTTCCACAGCCTTGCCTTAAACTCGCTCTCCGACTTCGACAAATACCCGATCCTGGGAAGATTTATTGTAAAGACCCCTATAGAACCAGTAAGGGGATTGCTGCCAAAAAGTCCTCCTCCTCTTTTGCGAAGCTCAGTGGTGTCAATTCTGAGACGGCAGCACATAGAAACCGCATCCTCGGGAGAAAGATCGGAGTTTACATAGTTTGCAAAAT
>JAAYTO010000163.1 GCA_012523755.1 Clostridium sp.
ACTTTCAAATATTATCGGTATTGCAGCCGAGAGGCTTGAAAAGGAAGTAGAAAGCTTAAAGAACAATGAACAGGCATATGCGGCACGGATAGAGGAGTTGTTGTATAAAAAGGACAGCCTTGATTACACAAAAAGGGTTTTGGAGATGGAAAACCTTGAAGAGAAACATGAACAGGTCAAAAGGGAAATTGAAAAGATATCCGACAAAATTCAGGAACTTGACCGCGAGATTAGATATAAAGAAGCCGCATCTTTTTATGATGATATTGTAAAGGCAAGAAATGAGGTTTTGTTATATAGAGAACAGCTGGAATCTCTTTCCAAGGAAAAGGATGAAATTCACAGGGAGTACCAGAACTATATATATCATGCAGAAATTTTGCTTGGGAATGAAATAAAGGGGATTTCAGAGGCCATAGAGGATTTGAAAAGGGATCAAAACAGTCTGTTGAAGGAAAAAAAGGGGCTTCAGGAGAAACTTGATGCAAAGAATAAAGAAAGGGATGAGGTTAAGCACAACATTTCAGCCTTCGAGACAAAACTTGAGCATAACAAAGAGAGACAATCGCAGATAGAGGGGTATTTCGTAAAAGACGTCACCCTTTTGGCAGATCCCAGGGACGGACTTGAAAAGATAGTGGAGGAGAGGGATGGGCTTTTAAACAGCAACAATAATCTCAAAGAAGAGATAGACAAGGCAAACAGGGCAATTGATGATCTGGCAATAAATGAAAACCGTTTAAAAGAAGCCCTTGCAGCTTCCCGGCAAAAGAAGGAAAGCATAGAGGAAGAGATTAAGGATTTTGAAAGGAAGTTTGCAAAAATAAATAAGGAAATATCCATGTATGAGATTGATGATGACGTCTACAGCAATAAAACCATGGAGTCTTTGAATGCACTGAAACTAAAAATGGATAACTCCTTAAGGGATGTTCTTTTTAGATACCGGGAGTTTTTAAACCGCAAAAATCTGCACAAAGACAGTGAGTATTACATTCCGGACGCAGAAATTAAAAAGGTTTATGATTTGCTGGTGGAAAGGGGTATAAGGTGTATACCGGGCTCGTTATGGCTTAGGAACCAGAGGGAAGATTTAAAAGAAGCTTTTTTGCACAAAAATCCCCTTTTGAGTTATTCCATTGTGATAGAGAAAAGAGAACTGGAAAAGATAATGAACGGGGAGGGCACCTTGTTAAAAGAGGTAAGGGATCTGGTGGAAAGTTATCCCGTTACTTTTGTTGTGGATTGTGAACAGGGAATTTTGACTTTGGACAATGAGGATATGCCAAAAAGCGGCATTGACAGGTTAGGAGCAATGGAAGCCTATGTAGTGTATTCTAAAAACAATTCCCTTGCCTTAAATACCGAACTTTTCAAACAATATCTTAAGGATATTGATCAGAGGATTCTGGGATTAGATAGCGAGTGCGAAGGTATAAAAAAAGATGTGGAGAAAATAACCGGGCTTATTGAAAGGTGCCAGGAATTTGTGAGCTCGTATCCTAAAGGCTATATAAAAGAGTTAAAGGGCCGCCGGGATGCCCTTTTAGATGATATTAAAAATCATGAGGACAATATCCAAAGCATACAGGAAAGAAGGGACTTTATACATAAAAGCAAAATTGAGAACCAGAAAATTATTGAAGCTAACGAAGGGCAAATAAAAGAGAAGGAACAGGATATTGAGAACCTCAAAGAATATATGGAGCTGAGGGCAAAAATATCAGAACTTGCCGGCCACTGTAAGACGGAGCAGCAAAGACTGAATAAAACCGAGAAGGAGAAAAAAGAGATTGAGGAGAGAATAGACTCTGTATCAAAGGAAATAGAAGATGCCCGATATAATTTGAGGGAATACTCCCGCACAAGCGATGAGAAGAAGAAGCTTTTTGATGGGATTTCCGCCCGGTTAACCATAACAGAGCCGGTAATGCATATAACCGGAACTTTAGATGAAATTCTCTCTAAAGCCCGCGGGCTTGAAACCAGTATGGATGACAGCGGTATTGATCAAGTAAGAAATCTGATTGAAAATTGGGTTGAAACTGAGAAAAGAGGTCTTAATCAAATCCGATCCAAAGGTTTTACCGAAGCTGATTTTGAGGGGAAAGCGATTCATTTTAATGATGAAATGCTTGAAGAAGAAAGAAAACAGCTTGATTCTTTAAAGAAAGATAAAAAAGGCCTAGATGAAAATGAACGCCGGTTGTTTGGAGAAATCAAGGAGTTGGGGGGAAAGACAGAACAACTGGAAAAAGACATTTTAAACAAATATAAAAATCCTCCCTGCATTTTCGACTCGTTGGAAAGTGTGGACGAAACCGCCTTTGAAAAACAAATTGATGCGTTTAGAAGAAAGAGGCAGAATAATACAAAAAAGCTTGAGGATACGGAGAGAAGAAGAAACAAGCTGGTGGAGCATAGAAACAGGCTTGAAGAGGATATTGAGGAATACGGAATAAAAATCCAGGACTCCTCAAGGGAGAACATGGACAGCCTTGTTTATGACGGGGAAACCGTTTCATTGTGGGATATATTAAGGCTTCCGATAGAAAACATCGTGGTTATAGGGAATGAAAAAAGAAAGCGTTACAAGGCTATAACCAAAAACCTTGATGAAATGGAGTCTCGTATAAAAGAGAGCTATGATAAGCTGTACAATGATGCCGATTGGGCGGAAAACGGTACGATAAGGCTTATACTGGAAAAAATAATGAAAAATGATATGTATAACTATAAGTATGTGGAGGAACTGTTTAATGACATACTAAAGAGCGTGGAAAACATGAAAAAGGCAACGCAATTTCAATTGGATGAGTCATTAAAAGACAAGGATGAAATTGTGGAACGTTGCTACAGTAAGGCTGAAAGGGTATATGAAGAGATAAAATCAGTGGACGGTTTCTCCAAAATCAAGATGGATGGTGTTAACAGAAAAACCATAAATATCGAGATGCCCGCCCTCCACCGGGAAGAGGGCAGAGCCCTTATGAACCGGTATATTGAAGACTGTATAAATGAGATTGAGAAAATGAAGGAAGAGGGTAGATTCGATCCCGCCAAAATTGATAATGAGATAGCAAAAATGATGTCCCCGGCAAGGCTTTTGGACGCTGTTACAAGCCTGAACGAGTACACCATCAAGGTGTTCAAACCCGAGGCGGCCATGAGTGTTTCCCGCTACATACCGTGGGAAGTGGTTATAAACTGGTCCGGAGGCGAGAAACTGGCGGGATTTTTTGCCATGTTCATCTCGATTATTTCATATTTAAGGTATAAAAAAGCCGGATGGCAGGGTTCAAGCAAGGTTATATGGATAGATAACCCCTTTGGACAGGCAAATGCAGGCTACCTTCTTTCATATATTTTTGAGCTGGCAAACGCGACAAATACACAGATGATATGCCTTACCGGGCATATGCAGGTGGATATATACATGCAGTTTGATGTGGTTTACAGCCTGGTACACAGGATGCTTGCCGGGATGAATATGAGTGTAATCCGGTCAAAGCTCATAAAATCCCACGAGGGATTGGAATCGGCTGCTTATAAGGTTCAGCACGAGCAGATGAAGCTGTTTTGATGTTTTATGATTTAATGAATTGTCTGAAAAGGAATATAGCGATGGTAGTAACCTAGCAGAGTACGATTTCAACACATTCGCTGAAAACAAGCCTAAGTCTGATGAGAACAAAGAATTGTAAATAGTAAGAAAAAGAAGTGCCGATAAAATAAAGCACTTCTTTTTCCTTTTACAGTGAAATTTCTTCCACCTTCCCGTTACCCAGCTTTACAAGATAAACGTCCCAATAATTTGTTCCCAGTTGTTTTGCAAAGTTTCTGTCAAATACTGCAAAGTCAAATCTATATTTACCTTTAATCGCACTGCCTGTATCCATTGCTACCGCATAACCCAATCCCTTTATATAAAAAATGGTTCCAAAAGGCCAGTGGTTTTTATCGATGGCGATAGATATTCCCGGAACGATTGGTTTTCCGGAGTTGGTAATACCCTTATTATTGCCGCATTCCTCTTTGGACGGAGTATATGCTGTACCCAAAAACTTACCTATATATTCACCTCTGTCAATAGCACTTCTTGTACTTATTCCTTCAAATTCCGTGTAGCTTTGTGGCTTTATTCCTACCGATGCAGCTTTTTTCAATGAATTCTGGAGTTCAATGTTGTCATTCACCAGTTCGCTGTTTGCACGCTCAAGCTCTTCATTTTTAGCCTTTAATTCTTCCAATTGCCTTGCAATTTCTTCATTCTGTCTCATGATTTCGCTGTAGTTTTCCATTAACAAAGCATAGTCGTTTTTAAGGGTTTCATTTAGTGTTTGGATACTCTTGTTTTCTTCATTAATGGATTGAACCCTTAAAAAAGTGTCCTTGAATTGGTGCTTTGTTTGACTATACCAATTATATATTATTAAGTTATTTACTATTAGGCTAATTATCACAACAAGCATAAAATATAGAATGATTCCATATATTTTCTTTCTTCTTTTTTTACTCTCATAATTCTGAGGCTCACTAAATGACGGTGCCTCATCACTAAGCATATATTTGTCCTCCTTAAAATTCTAGCTTTTTACTATAATTATCTTCATATTTAGAATTTTTTATACGTAAAAAAATTTATTTTGCATATTTACAATGATAAAGTAGTATGCTATAATTATATAGCGTTATCGGGGTGTAGCTCAGTTTGGTATGAGTGCTTGCTTGGGGTGCAAGAGGTCGCTGGTTCAAATCCAGTCACTCCGACCATTGAAACAGGCGGATTGTACGAGGCTTACAATCCGCTTGCTTCGTATATTCTACAAATCATAAAGCCGGGAACTATAATTCTTGTTTTGGGGCACTTCTGCTTGTCTTCTTAATAGTACTTATTTAAAGCGTAATTAATTTTATTATAAGGGGGATTGAAATGAAAGTTATCAACATACCTAAAACACCAAGAAATCTTACAAAAATACCTACTAAGCTTGTTATTGGAATAGTGGCTGCCATTGTACTGCTAATTATATTATTTAACTCTTGGTATACAGTAACTGACCAGCAGCAGGCTGTGGTACTTACCTTTGGTAAGTTTACAAGTGTGGAAGGGGCGGGGATACATTTTAAATTGCCTGACCCGATACAGTCAGTGATAAAAGTACCCGTACAAATGAGACAAAAGCTGGAATTGGGCTATAGGGATCAGGGAAAGGGAAATTATATATCTGTGGATGAGGAAGCAAAAATGATTACGGGGGATTTTAATATAGTAAAAATCGACTTCTTCATTGAATGGAAGATTTCTGACCCCCAAAAGTATCTTTTTAATTCTATAGACCCACAGAAGATTCTTAGAGACTCAAGCCTAGGTGCAGCCCGTTCAGTAGTCGGGTCGACACTAATTGATGATGTCCTTACCAGTGGCAAGATTACAATCGAGAATGAGATTAAGGACAAACTTATTCAGAGTCTTGATGCTTATGACATAGGAATACAGGTTTTAGATGTAAAAATACAGGATTCCGAGCCACCAACCGAGGAAGTAAAACAGGCATTCAAAGATGTTGAGAATGCAAAGCAGAGCAAGGAAACTGCAATGAATGAAGCAAACAAGTACAAAAACTCTGAAATACCCAAGGCTCAAGCAGAAGCTGACCGTATATTGCGCAGTGCGGAATCTGCAAAGCAGAAAAAGATAAATGAGGCTAAGGGAGAAGTGGTTAAATTCCAGAAAATATTTGAGGAGTATAGAAATTATGAGGGCGTAACAAAGACAAGGCTTTATCTTGAGGCAATGGAGGAAATATTACCGGGTATAACTGTTTATATTGAAGATGATTCCGATGGCATTCAAAAGATTGTTCCTTTAAAACCATTTAATTCGGAAGGAGGGCAATAGAATGATAAAGAGGATAATAGCGCTTTGTGCTGTAGTATTTGCACTGATTATATTATTTATGAGTGCTTTTATTGTAACCGAAGGCGAATACGTTTGTATTAGAAGATTTGGAAAGATTATTGAGACAAAGGAGTCTGCCGGCTTGTATTTCAAGGTTCCTTTTATTGATGACAAACTAACCCTTCCGAATAAAAAAATAATTTATGATTTAACGGCATCAAATGTGTTGACAAAGGATAAAAAGGACATGGTAATAGACAACTATGTTATCTGGCAAATATCCAATCCTGTAGAATTTGTTAAATCCGTAGGTTTTATTTCAGAGGCTGAAAGAAGAATTGATGCAGCTGTTTACAACACCGTCAAAAACACAATGGGTACCTTAGAACAAAACAATATAATCAATGAAAAGCTATCGGGCAGGGGTGAACTTAATAAAACTGTGACCGATGAAGTACGCAGGCAACTCTTGGATTATGGTATTGAGGTGTTTGACGTACAAATAAAAAGGCTGGATTTGCCGGTTGAAAATGAAGAAGCAGTATTCAGAAGAATGGTGTCCGAAAGGGAAAAAATAGCAGAACAGTACAGGGCTGAGGGCGAGTACGAGGCAAACAAATTGAAGAATGAGGTGGATAAGGAGGTAAATATCCTTATTTCTGAAGCGAATGCTAAAGCACAGGAACTCATTGGTGAAGGTGAGGCGGAATATATAAAGATTCTTGCAGATGCTTATTCCGGAGAGAAGAAGGAGTTTTACGAGTATATACGTACCCTTGAGGCTATGAAGAAATCACTTAAGGGAGAAAAGACGCTGGTTCTTCCTCTGGATTCGCCGCTGACGAAATATTTCTATGATATAGAAAACTGAGTTTGATGTTTCTTCCACCATGAATAACATGCAACTAATTGAGTATAAATGACATATTCATTTAAAAGGCTAAGGCCGGGGTTGTTTTATTTAGAAAGAATAAAACGTTCCCCGGTCTTTTCTTGTTTTTATTGGTATATTTAGAGGAAGGATGAACCATAATATGTTTGAATGAAAACTTTTACTTAGGAACTTAAATATCTTCGAGGAGTGAAATGCTTGAGTGATTACAAAAATATATTAAAATTTTTGTTTCTTTTTCGTGAACCGGAAAAAAAAGAAGAGTTTATACTGAAGGAAAAAGGATCGGAAAAATCCGGGAAAGAAAAGAAGTCTGATAAAAAAAGAAACGGCTTTTTAGAAGGTTTTATTAATAAGCCGGATACCACTGACGAAAACAAAAAAAATAAAGATTCTCATGAGACAAAATTAATTAGTAAGAAATTGTCTGATAATATTGATTACCTTAAAAAAGCATATTCCATCCCTAAAAATGGGGATATAGTTTTAAGAGAATTTGATATTGTAGCGAAGGACAAAACAATACCCGCTTCTATTATATTTTATGACGGAATGACTGATAGAAATATTATAGACCTTGCTATACTGCAGCCTCTTATGCTTCTTTCAAATTTGGAAGTAAAGGGTAAGGAAGATCAGTTGTCGGAATATATCAGCAAACACCTCTTAGTTCATAATCAAACTAAAATAACTCAGAAAATGAGTAAGGTCATTGATGAAATTAATTTTGGAGGATGTGGGGTTTTTATTGATGGTATCGATGTTGCTTTTGCGTGTGATGTAAAGGGGTGGGAGCACCGTGGAGTAGACAGACCCGAAATAGAGAGTGTTGTAAGAGGTCCCCAGGAAGGATTTACAGAAACCCTCAGGGTAAACACCGCCCTAGTAAGAAAAATACTCAAGGACGAAGATCTGATAGTAGAAGATGTATCAGTTGGGAAAAGAAGTAAAACACCATGCTCTCTTTTGTATATAAAGGATATTGTAAACGACTCCTTGGTAGAAGAGGTTAGAAAACGTTTAAAGAGTATTAAAATTGATTATATATTTGACACGGGAGAGCTTGAGCAATATTTAGAGGACAACCCCTTTATGACAACTCCGCAAATAATTGCTACTGAAAGACCGGATCGGGTGGCAGCTGTGCTTACCGAGGGAAAGGTAGCGGTAATTATGTCTGGAAGTCCTTTTGCCCTTGTTATGCCCACTACTAATTTTGATTTGCTGCAATCGCCTGAGGATACTTACATAAGATTTCCCTATGTAAATCTGATCAGGATTGTAAGGATGATGGCCATGTTTGTGTCATTGTTCCTGCCTGGGCTTTATGTGGCAATAACCAATTTTCATCATGAGATGATTCCCACCGATCTTTTACTTGCCATTGAAGCATCCAGAGAAAAGGTTCCGTTTCCGTCGGTTGTGGAAATACTAATAATGGAATTTTCCTTTGAGCTTATACTTGAGGCTGGTATTAGAAGACCGGGCCCTTTAGGACCAACCTTGGGAATAATTGGTGCACTGATACTGGGACAGGCAGCTGTGGCAGCAAATATTGTAAGCCCTATTTTAATAATTATTGTTGCTGTCACAGGCATAGGTTCCTTCGCTATACCAAATTTTGGCCTGGGCTTATCCTATAGGCTATTGAGATTTATTTTTATTTTCCTTGCTTCTATGGCTGGCTTTTTAGGTATCACCTTTGGCCTGTTTATATATGGAGTATGGTCCTGTTCCGTCAAGTCTTTCGGTGTACCGTTTATGACTCCAGTGGGACCAAAGACCAGCAGTAATTTTCTTGTGCAGTTTATGAGAAGCCCTATATGGAAACAGGAAAAAAGGCATGATTATCTTAATGTGAAGGATGCCAATAAGCAGTCTAAAATATCACGGCAGTGGTCTTTCGATAATAAAAATAAAAAGAAAAACAAACAGTAACTGAAAAGTTATTTTTAAGGAGGTTTGCTGTGGAAAGTAAAATAGTATTCGGTAAAAGAGAAACAATATCTTTACTTCTTATTTTTGTATGTAATCAATTGTTTTTAAGCTTCCCCCGTAATATGGCAGAGAGTGTTGGAAATGCGGGTTGGATTCTAACAATATATGTAAGCATACTTTCCCTTATCTTGTTTTTAATTATTTCAAGACTATATAAGAATTTTGAGGGAAAGGATATACTGGATATAGGTGAATTTTTGGGAGGAGAAATTGGGAGAATAATAGTAGGAATCATAATTGTTATTGACTATGTATTTATAGTTTCAGTTGTCTTAAGAGAGTATGGGGAAGACTTAAAAATTATAAGTCTTATACAATCTCCTATAAGTTTTGTATTGGTATTCTTTGCCCTTGGTATGGTAATTGGTGCGTATTTTGGCCTGGAGCCCTTGGTAAGACTCGGAGCAATTAGCGTTCCTGTAATATTCTTAGGTTTTTTAATAGTTATGGTGGGTTCTATTGAGTTTTTTAATTCTTCGAATATTATGCCTGTTTTAGGAACGGGACCTTCTGATATTTTCATTGGGGGGACATCGAGAATCTCTATATTCTCCGGTATTAGCTTATTGTTTTTGATAACACCGTTTTTACGTAACCATGAAAATTTTAAAAAAAGTGGTATAGTTGGAATTATACTATCAGCCTTAATATTGACTGTCGGTACCCTAGTTTATTCATTGGTATTACCGTATCCCACTACCACCAGCAATTTTCTTCCGATATACCAGCTTTCAAGGCTTATATCCTACGGGAGGTTCTTTCAAAGGATTGAGTCAATTTTTGTGCTTGTGTGGTCTATGACCGCACTTATTTACCTTAGTTCCGTATTATTCTTCAGTGCATATATTTTTAAAAAAACATTCAAGCTGGAATATCATACGCCTCTTATATTACCCTTTGGTATATTGATTTTCACTTTAAGCCTTTTACCTCAAAGCCTTATGGAAACAATATTCATTGATGATTTAATAATAAGAAAATATGCATGGACAGTTACCTTTGGCTTGCCACTTATTCTTTTGATACTGGCATCGATTAAGAAAAGAATGAAGGAAGGGAAACTTAAAAATGAAAAATAAAATACGAAAGATTTGTATAATACTTGTTATGCTTATTATGTGTCAATTGACTACCGGATGTTATGACAGAAGAGAGCTTGATGAATTGGCATACCCCATAGCTGTTGGCTTTGACAAGGGTGAGGGTAAATTTTTAAGGATGTCTCTTCAAATTGTGGTTCCAACTAAAATTGCCGGAGGAGGTGAAGGAGGAGGTGGTGAAGGCGGTGGAAAAGAGTCAGTGTCTATTATGACGGTGGAGACTCCTACAATTTACTCGGGACTTAATATGGTAAATACCTATGTCAGCAAGCAAATAAATCTTTCCCATGTTAAGGCAATTATTTTTTCCGAAGAACTTGCCAGGGAAGGTATTGAAAAATATATTAATGCTATTACACGGGGGAGAGAATTCAGAGGTGATGCATATATATTGGTAGCTAAGGGAACGGGAAATTCAGCAGAAAAGTTTATGAGGGAGGTGAAACCGGAGCTTGAGTCAAATCCTGCCAAATACTACGAAATGGTGTTAAATGCATTCGATTATACCGGTTTCACTGCTGAAGCCACGCTTATTTCTTTTTATAGAAACATGACAAGCCATACAACCCAACCCATGGCAGTTCTAGCTAATGTCAGTGAGTTTGAAAAATCTGAGGATATTACTTTGGAATACTCAACTTATAAGCAAAAGGGAAGAAATTATCCGCTACCGGGAGACTATACCGCTGGGAATATGCCTAAGGTGGGCAATCTCAAGACAGAGGTTATGGGAATGGCTGTTTTTGATGGTGCAAGGATGGTGGGAGAGATGGACGGTGAAGAAACATCCTACCATCTTATGGTGGAAGGAAAGTATGGTTATTCCTATGTAACTATTCCTGATCCTGAAGCCAAGGATTTGTTTGTACTTCTTAATCTGAGACAAGACAGACGGCCCAAAAAGAAGGTGGAAATGATTGGAGATAAGCCACACATATATATACACATTAAGTTAGAAGCAGATGTATTATCTATTCAAAGTGGAATAAATTATGAAAGTATAGGAAAAACAAGAATTCTTGAACAGGCAACAGAAGAATTTATAACGGAAGGTATTGAGAGAATGCTCAATAGGACTGTTGAGGAATTTGGCAGTGATACCTTTGGAATCGGTGAGGTTATAAAGAAGAAATTTCTTACATGGGATCAGTGGACAGATTTTGATTGGAAAGAGAAGTACAGGGCTTCTTCTTTTACTGTAAATGTTGATGTAAAAATAAGAAGGCCGGGGCATATAATAAAATCTATTCCTGCTCACGGAACACAGAAGGAGGGGAAATAAAGCTATGACACGGGGAATGTTTTTTATATTTGTATTCCTTGTATGGATTTCCATAAGAACATTTAGTTACGGAAAATGGACGTGGGATAAGAAAAACAGGCTTGGTGCCGTTATGGTTTTTGTTATTGCACTATTGATACTGGTTTTCCCTATGCTTTCATTATACTGGGCTGATAGGTGATTATTTTAGCTTGTTGAACAGGATGGGTCACGGTGAAATCATGAAGGAAGATTAAGCCATGGCATAAATTACAGATAAACTTTATTGAGCCTTTGTAGTAAGAT
>JAAYTO010000164.1 GCA_012523755.1 Clostridium sp.
ATGCTGGAAGGCAGGGTAAAAGCAGGAGATAAGGTAGTGGTGGAAAGAGAAGGAGATGAACTGGTTGTAAAAAAGAGTTTGAGTTTAAATAAGTAAAAAAAGAGTAAAGAGGGGCTTTCCTAATGGAAACAGCCCTTTTTTTTTGTAGCAAAATTTGATAAACTATTTATTGAAATTAAAATGGGGGTAGAAGGCTAGTATGGAGAAAATTGCTGCTTTTGTAAAGAATGAAATATCAGGTTGGAAGCTATGGGAGATTTTATGGATTACTATATCTACAATAACCATTTTATCGCTTTCCATATACTTGAATGAAGATTTAACCAGAATTGTTATGGCCATAACCGGAGTGATATGTGTCGTACTGACCGGAAAGGGCAAACTTTCATCTTATATTTTTGGAATGGTTAATACACTTTTATATGCCTACGTTGCCTATAGTGCAAAATATTATGGTGATGTTATGCTAAATATCCTATACTATGCTCCTATGAATGTAGTCGGCTGGGTAATGTGGAATAAGCATATAAATGAAGAATCAAAAGAAGTTGAGAAGAAAAAATTAAAACCAACCAGACTTGTCAGTGTATTTATAAGCTCTGCTATAGCCATTTTCCTGTATGGTTTGATTCTAAAGAGAATAGGGGGCAGTCTTCCTTTTGCCGATTCTACAACCACGGTGCTTTCTGTTGTTGCACAGATTCTATGTGTAAAACGATATATGGAACAGTGGATACTTTGGATTATTATTGACATAGTATCGGTATACATGTGGTCAGTGGCTTTTATTAATGGTGGAGAGAACATTGCAACATTAATAATGTGGGGTGTTTATCTGCTAAATGCCATTTTCATGTTTTTTAAATGGTTTAAAGAAAGCAAGGGGAGTGAGAAAAGTGTATAACGTTGGGATGTATGGAGGATCTTTTAATCCTCTGCACTTAGGACATATTAGATGTATAATTGAAGCGGCAAATCAGTGTAAGGAATTGCATATCATTATCAGTTGTGGTGTAAATCGGAATGAGATACCGCCAAAAGTAAGGTATCGCTGGATTTATCAAGTGACAAAGCATATCGGTAATGTAAAGATACACTTCCTTGAGGACGATGCAACAGAAAAAGCAGCTTATCTAAAAGAGTATTGGCATAGAGATGCGCAAAAAGTAAAAGATATGGTGGGAAAACCCATTGATGTGGTTTTCTGTGGCAGCGACTATGATGAAAATAGTTTTTGGAAGCAATGTTATCAGGAAAGTGAGCTTTATATCATCAAAAGGAATGGAATCAGTTCCACAGAGATACGAAAGAATCCTTATGCTAACTGGGATAGTATGCCGAATGTTGTAAGAGAATACTATGTCAAAAAAGTTCTGCTTATTGGTGGCGAAAGTACGGGAAAATCAACACTTACTATAAATTTAGCCAATTATTATAACACCAATTATGTTGAAGAGGCTGGAAAAGAAATTTCTATGCGTTCGGGAACAGATAGGCTTATGCTTCCAAGGGATTTCACCGATATTCTGCTGACTCATAAAATGAACGAATTGGAAGCAGTTAAGCACAGCAACAAAGTTTTGTTTATTGACACCGATTGTTTAATTACCCGATTCTATATTGATTTTCTGGACGGGACGCAAAAGGATAAACAGAAGAATAAGGCACTGGCTGATGCAATTTCAGATTTGAACCATTATGATTTGGTGTTTTATTTAGAACCCGATGTGGAATTTGTACAGGACGGTGACAGGCATGAGCAAATAGCCTCCGACCGGGAAAAGTACGGAAATGAGATAAAAAAATTGTTTGATGAGCGTGGTATAAAGTATATAAGTGTAGGAGGAAACTACCATGAGCGCTTTATGCGTGTCACATCGGAGGTTGACAGGTTG
The DNA here is from genome assembly GCA_012523755.1 of Clostridium sp. Lineage (GTDB taxonomy): Bacteria > Bacillota > Clostridia > Acetivibrionales > Acetivibrionaceae > Hungateiclostridium. The sequence continues at coordinate 1,896 of JAAYTO010000164.1, forward strand.
CTAGGAATTAATGGGATGAAGCATTAATATGAGCAGAGAACTTTCTAAATGGATTAAAGTAGGAGGATGGCATGATGAAAAGTCTTAAAGACATCAATGACAATCCTATTTCCTCAAGGTGGAAAAAGAGGTTTGCTGAATTACCGGATGATATACAACTTAAAATTAAAGAATTGGATAATAAAGATCCCAGAAAGCACCAATTAAAAGCAATTAAAAGAACGAAATGTAAACCCAAAGAAGGTGATATATTTCTGGTTAGAAACATTTGAAAAAAATTTAGAAAAATTTAGAGGGATTGTACGGAAGATAATGTAACTTTAAAAAGTTATGCCGTATAGTCCAACAATGCCATTAGGAGGAGTTAATGTAAATACTATACTTGTGTTTAAACCTGTGCCAGTATTTTAATAAAACAGGAGTGAATAATATGAATTTATCACAAGAAGATTTAACAATTATTGATATTGAAAAAAAGAAGGAATCTACAGCGAAGTATATAAGATTAACAAAAACTACCCTTTAACTGAATGGTATAGCAATGTTAGAAAAAAGCGTATACGAGAATTAAGTAATTTTAAACAAATTAGAAGGCGAAAATCAATATATAAAAAATTTTGATTGGTGGTACGAAGGCAAAGAACAAGAATTTTACAATAGAATTAAATTGCTCGTTAAAAAATTGTGTAAGCTTGATCCAATGTGGATCCTACAAAACTAACAGAATACAGTTATTATGACAATGGAGCAAGAGAGAGTATAAGTCATCCTCAATTTACTGAAGGCCCTATTACATATAGATATAAGCAGATTTATTCATATTGCCAAGATGGTCTGTTGCAGCAGGGAATAGAAAAACAGAAACAATAACAGAATCTGGCACAACAATTAATAAAACTTATTACTACAACGACAAAAACTTATTGACAAAAATAGAAATACTAGGAGCAGAAACAATAGAATATGATTACGATGAGAA
>JAAYTO010000165.1 GCA_012523755.1 Clostridium sp.
ACATAACTCAATTCAATTGTCTTGGTCACCATCTTCAGATATGCAAATACATAATCGCCATTGTTCTCTATTCTATAATCCCCTTCTACTTCCAACTGCCCTCCATTTATGTACAAAGTACCGCCTGTCTGTATCAAATCTCCCTTTACCTCAAGCTTGTATCCGTTCAAATCTATGGTTCCGCCCTGGATGTAAAGATCTCCCTCATACACCCTATCCCCATCCAACACCGTATCCGATTTCAAATACACCGGCGAAATCAAAGTCATGCTACTAATACTACTTTCCTCCGAAATATTGGCTGAACCGTCTATTGCTCGGACACTAAAAGTATACTGGGTATCAGCACTAAGACCTGTTACCGTATAGGTAGTCTTGTCGGTCTCTCCCATAAATTCAGAATCTAAGTAAACATAATACAGTACCACACCGACATTATCTTCCGACGGTGACCAAGACAATTGAATTGAGTTATGTTTTCTTTTTACAACTTTTAAATCTGAAGGCTTTTCAGGAGGCACGTTTTCAAAAATCAGTATATTACTCTTTTCCGATTCATTGCCTTCCTCGTCATAGGCTTTAACAAAGAAACTTATATCCTTCTCGCCTTGATTTAAGTAATAGGTATAATTTGTTTCGGTCACCAAAGCCGTCTCCACATCATTGCAGAAAACCTTATATCCGGCAACGGCTTTATTATCCGTCGAAGCATCCCACTTAAGAACCACCGATTCATAAGTTTTGGATTCAATTAACAAATTTGAAGGAGCCGTTGGAGCAACATTATCACAAAAAACCGGGTTGCTCTCGGAAGAAAGGTTGTAAAATGCATCATAGGCTTTTACTGTATAAATATATTCCCCTTTCGGGAGGTTTTCGTGTACATAGCCGGTTTCTCTTATATCTGCTATTTCCTCTCCGTTGCAGTACAATAAATATCCGGTAACCCCAATATTATCAGTTGCATCAAACCAGCTTAATTCTATAGTCAACAAATTATCCTCATTCGATTTTTTTGATTTAATCTCCAGGTTTTTCGGAGCATCCGGCGAAATATCATCTTTTAGCAGCTGCTCTTTAGCCTCATCATAGAGTTGCCGTACCTCATCAGAAGATAATGCACGGTTATAAATTCTCAAATCATCAATACATCCCTCAAAATATCCTTCCGACCCTACCGAATATGCATCGGTTCCAATAACCAAAGGATAATCGTTATTGTATATCTCTCCCGATGCAGCCCTTTTTATTTTCAATACGCCGTTAACGTAAAGTCTGATTTCCTTTCCGTCAAAGGTTTCCGTAATCAAATCATAATTACTTATAAAGCCGCTTCCCTTTGAAGCTTCGTCACGCAAATCATAATACTTTTCGCCAACGTTTATTTGTGTAAAATACTCCCTTTTATCCGTCGCTCTGACCAAAACCTCTGTATCGTCTTTACTTCCGTGTTTTGATAAAATGTTCATTGAACCGTTATTTTTATAGGGGGACACCCAAAGAGAAATAGTTCTGTGGGAAGAATTCATTTCCAAATCACCAAGAGAAATAAAGCTATTACCGTCAAGTTCAACACCTTGTCCAAATACACCGTCGGTATAATTCACATTTTCTGAAACGGCTGAGTTATAATTATTAATTAAGTCCATGGTATTTCCATCAAAGGTATACCATGCTATTATTCCCGTATCCGGGTCTTCAACCGGAACTATTTTTTTATCTTCACTTTCATCTTCATCAATGTCATCCTCTTCTATATCCTGGGATAATTCAATGTCGGTATCTGAATCGCTTTCCTGGCCAGTCTCTAGGCTATCTCCATAAACGTCTTCCACAACCGTCTTTTCCGTGGACTCACTGCTTGCCTTATCCTCGGCCGAAGTCTGTTCCTCTTTGTTCTCGTCATCACTATCTTCTACTGCTTCATCATCTGTCCGGTTCTTATTTTCTATTTGAATTTCTTCCAATAAAGATGATATGGATTCCTTTCCAACTTGCTGCCGGTTGTACATTTCATCCACAGCAAAGGATGGTATTAATTGACCAAGAACCATAACAATAACCATAAGACCTGACAAAATAGCTTTAGACTTTCTGTTTCTCATACTTCTTCCCCCTAATTAATCTTTTCTTATGAATGAATTTATCAATTGGACTTATATTTAATAAAAAAAATACTAATTATACAATTCATTATTATATTCCAAACCGTTCCACTTTTGAAGGAGACTTTTTTTTACTACCCTCCCACGCTAAAAAATGCTATAATACTGTATGTTATTAATTTATTTTACTTTGGGAGTATAAAATGTTAATTGTTGCAGTTATTATTACATGGATAATTGGGGCAATGATGATAAAAAATAGAAAAAACCTTGCAGATATATGGTTCTCGGTAACGTTTCTTTTACTGGGATTAGGACTTCTGATACTTTTCAACGCAACTATGATGGGTTATTACCAGGAAATTTTTTCAATTTCAACCTATAACAAAATATGTCTTTTACACAGCATTATATCTGGCATACTTGAGTTTTTAACTCCGCCTGTACTTTTTATATCCGTCGTTGAATACTCCAGCATTCTATCGCAAAAATCCAAAACAGCTAGGGCAATTGTTTATGCAATTGTCTTTCTTCCATGGTTGTCCTTATTTTTCTTTTTTCCTCCCCACATTTATTCTTATTACTTTGAAAATTCCAAGAGATTTTGGCATATAATGACCTACTTGGGGCTTATATATATAGTTGTTTACATTTTTATATTAATAATATCCTTGTATAAATCAGAAAACCCTCGGGAAAGAAAACAAAAGTTTCTGATGTGTGTTTTTTTCATTCCCTTGACTATTGCTGCATACATTACTTGCTATGTCAACAAAAACATTTTTAAGAGTATGCACGGGATTATCCTATGGGCTATTGTGGTATTTTTATTTCTTTCACTTTTCTTCTTTCTGGTTATCAAATACAATTTTATGGGGGTAAAAATTACAGTCGAAAGTTATGATTATTCTATAAAAAAAATAAGTAAAGGCACTGAAATACTGTTCCATACTCTAAATAGAGAAATGGCAAAACTCAAAACATCTGCTTTACTTATTAGTCAATATTGTGAACTTTCTGATGAGGCACAAAAGAATATTAATATTATGAATTCCTCAATCAACCACATATGCGAAATGATTTATAAAGTAAATAATTCGCTGCAGACCCCTTCCTTGGATAAAGCCCTATATCCTTTGTCAGACCTAGTCAAAGAAGCTATTGGCAGCATTGAGAATTTAGCGAAGCAATCAAACATACAGGTTATTTTCAACCAAAAGGAAGAGGCTGTTGTTCTTTGTGATAGAACTTTAATTATTGAAGTTTTACAAAATGTATTGAATAATTCTATTGAAGCCATTTTACATAACGGAAAAATAGAGGTATCGCTGTCTAAGCACGACTCTTTTGCTTCGGTGACAATAAAGGATAACGGTTCCGGTATACCAAAGGAAATCCTCCCCCGGGTAGTTGATTTTTACTTTTCAACAAAAGAAAAGCACAGCAATAACAACTATGGTCTAGGGTTATATTTTTGCAAGAAAGTCATGCTTTTACACAAGGGGGATATTGCAATAAAAAGTATTGAAGGAAAGGGCACTACAGTATTTTTAAATTTCTTGTCTGAAATTCAATAATCTAAAAAGGGGTTGACAATATAATGGACAACATAAAGGTATCAATCGTTGACGATGATAATGTCTTCTTATCATTATTAAAAAGCTACTTGGACAAAAAGGATGGAATCAAGGTAATCTCGACTTTTTCCTCAAAAGAAGCTGCAATAAAGCATTTGCCTTTAGACAAGCCCGATGTAATTTTAATGGATATCAATCTAAGCAAAAACCGTTTAGACGGGATAAACTTAACGAAAGAATTGTTTAAAAAACACAAAATAAAGTCCAAAATAGTAATGCTGACAGGCATTACTACTAATGAGGAGGTTGTCATCGATTCGGTCGATGCCGGGGCATCAGCCTATATGCTTAAAACAAACATTGAAAATATTCCATCTGAAATAAAAAACGTCATGCACATAAGTCCGAATTGTATTATTGCAGATGCTTATAGAAAAGAGAAAACAAACAGTGTTTTACACGCCCTGTCTCCTCATCAATTAATGCATGTAAAATTGATTCTTGATAAAAAGAATCGTACACAAATTGCCAAGAAATTAAACATTGAAGTAAATACCGTTAAAAAGAATCTAACCCGTATATATAAGCTGCTCAACGTAAAATCAAAATATGAACTTATGGAAAAATTCGACATAAGCTATGTGGATGAGCTTATAAAAATTAAAACGAATATACGATAGCACGGTTTTTATATAAATCTATAAATTTATATTTCAATTACTTCAATAACATATATATGTTGTTGAAATTTCAAAAACTTAATAAATCAGAAAGGGTGTATAAAGTGATAAAAAACTTAATAAGCGGAGTAGCTGTCGAAGTCGCTAACATTATCCCAGGAGTCAGTGGTGGAACAATGTTGGTTATCCTTGGGCTATTTGACAAAGTAACCGAGAGGTATTTCAAATGTTTTTAAGCTAAAAAATCCGAACCGTTTCAAAGACATTCTGTTTTTATTACAAGTTCTAATTGGGGCCGGGATTGGAATTGTCGGTTTTGCCAAAGTATTGGATTGGCTGTTTGCACGTTGTCCCGTTCAGACAATGTACTGGTTTATCGGTCTCATTTTACTTAGTATCCCAACTTTAATTAAGTCTGAACTTGGTCATGTTTTGGGTAGGTTGAAAACCAGAGACATCTTTATCCTCTAACACGGTGAAATCATGAAGGAAGATTAAGCCATGGCATAAATTACAGATAAACTTTATTGAGCCTTTGTAGTAAGATGTTACCCATAGATAATGAAAAGTGGGGTTATACTAAATGGGTAAGAAATTATACAAAGGGAG
>JAAYTO010000166.1 GCA_012523755.1 Clostridium sp.
TCATTATCTATGGGTAACATCTTACTACAAAGGCTCAATAAAGTTTATCTGTAATTTATGCCATGGCTTAATCTTCCTTCATGATTTCACCGTGGAGTATCATTTTAGCAAAAATTCATTAATTAAACCATCGATTTTTTTTATGGTTATATTCTCTGGAAATTCACATTCCAACGAACACACAGAAACTTTGTACTCATTATCAATATCATATATCTTAAAAAAACAGTCCTTCAGCTCATTTTGGCTTGTAAAAAATATTTTGTTTTTTTTTATTTTAAAAGAAAAAGAATCAAGCGGCAGAGAAAGTCCTCTTCCATCTGCCTTTATATAGCTTTCTTTTAATGTCCATAATTTAAAAAAATAGTCTTTCTTCTCCTCCTCCCCTTCTTTTGAAAAAAGATCCTTCGCCTCTTCCTTGGAAAAAAATCTCTTTGCGATAGCAAAATCTATTTCTTTTATTCTCTCCACATCAATGCCAACAGGTCTATAGCTAACTGCACATACAACCCAGTCTCCCGAATGGGATATATTGAAGTGAAAATTATCCTCATTATCAATGTAAGGTTTTCCATTAGGTCCCGCTGCAAACTTTATCAATCTTTTATCTTTGTTAAGTTTAGAGCATGCAATCGTTCTAATTAGTATCTGTGCTGTTAAAGCCCGCAATGAATCCTCATACCTTCTGAATTTTTTTATTTTAAGCACCTTGTCATCGGGCAAATAATTCAACAGTTCTTCGAACCTGTTGATGCAAAGATCCTGTATTATTTTTACTCCAAATATCTCAGGCATACAAACACCTCTTTAAAAAATCCCTTAACTTCATTCTTTCTTGCTGTCACAAAACCCCAAGGTTCACTTTTGTAAATTTTACCATGCCTTGCATCCCTCAAAAGAGATCAGAAATAAGAACAACTGTAACAGCCAAAACCAGTTAATATCGTACACCATCTCTTTTTTATAAAAGGAAAAACACCTGTCCCTAAACTAAAAAAAGCATATCATATATTAAGTACAATGAAAAGAGCTTGTTTATTTATCTAAATAAAATCCCATAAAAATGTAACACATTTGAGTCATGGTTAATAATATGTTATTAGATTAAGTGCTATTTTAAAATTGCAAGGAGGAATTGTATATCATGTCGGGAAAAGGGTTTTTTGGTAGTGCATTTGACAACGATACCGTCCTTTGGTTTATCATTCTATTCTTGTTGCTCTTCTGGTGCTGCAACGGAGTTGGATTTGATTGCAAGGGATAAACAAGTCTAATGAAAGAATTCATCTCATAATGATGAAGGAGGTTTTTTAATGGCCGAAAGATATGGATTTAACTGTGGCTCCGGAAATGATTTTATATGGATAATTATATTAATAATTATCTTCTGCTGCCTATGTGGAGGATTCGGAGGATTCAGATACCAAGATTAAGTTTGTACTTATTAAAAAAGATGTAAGGAGGAATCACCTCTTTACATCTTTTTTTATCGTCTAAAAAAGTGAATTGATTTTATGTGCCACTGTTTAACTGCTAAACTTAAATTTAAAAAATATTTTTCTTCGCCCCTATTGGTTCGCTGGTATGATATGATGTTTATATAGAAATTCTTGAGAAATTTTGAGAAATATATTTAAAATCTTTCTGTTATGGTTTAATATTATTATAAATACTTTGAGGATGAAGGGATATGAGATACATGAAATTTTCTAAAGCATTGCTCATTTTAAACATAATAATACTGATCTTTCTAATACCGGGGTATATGATTTTTGAGAATCGTTTTGCCAAACAAAATTCACCATCAATCTCCCCAAGCCCAAGTGCAGATATCAGTGTAACCAGCACTCCCCCCAAGGTCGAAGCAGCAGATGAAGTCAATGAAATACTGCCGGAGGAACTAGATATAGTCTCGGAGTGTCTTCCCTCAAACCACAATTTTAAATGGGAAATTCTCAAGGATTCAAAAAAACTTGAAAACTATATACGGGATGAAGTTGTAAGCTTAAAAAAATCCGATGAATACAACAAAATAGAGGGAATAACCACCTTTAGAGGCAACAATTATCGCGACTCTGCAAGCTATGGATTTGTTGATGTTAAAGAAGAAAAACTCGAAAAAGTCTGGAGCATCGGGATTGGTTACATAGATTCCTGGACAGGAGTGGGATGGAATGGTCAGCCAGCGATTATAAAATGGGATGAAAATCTTAAAAAAGCTATGAATATATTTTCGGAAAAGAAGAATAAAAAAGACCTCAAAGAGGTAATTTATGCAACCTTAGACGGAAAAATATATTTTCTGGATCTTGACGACGGCACGAACACTAGAAATCCAATCAATGTGGGTGCACCGCTTAAAGGAAGTGTCTCCGTGGATCCAAGGGGCTATCCCCTGCTGTATTCCGGCCAGGGTGTGGATGAGGCATGGGGCAAAAAAGTTCCGATTGGATTTCGAATATACAGCCTTTTAGATCAGAAGCTTCTTCACTTTATAAACGGTATTGATAACGATTGTTTCAGATATTGGGGTGCTTTTGATTCTTCTCCTGTTGTAGACGAGGAAACCGACACCCTGTTTGAATGCGGTGAAAACGGAATTCTGTACTCAATAAAGCTAAACACCGATTACAAACCTTTGGAAGGTAGTATTTCCATAAATCCAGATATCACAAAGTACAGATATACATCTCCGGTAAACAGCCGGCTTGGAACAGAAAACTCCATTGCTGTTTACAAGAATTTAGCTTACTTTGCCGACAACAGCGGTACCCTACAGTGCATTGATTTAAAAACACTGTCCCCTGTATGGGTAAGAAATATAAACGATGATACAGATAGTACCGGGGTAATTGAAGATTTGGGGGATTTGGAAGTATACCTGTATATTGCCAACGAGGTTGATCTTCAGGGAAACAACGGCTACAGCTACGTTAGAAAAATAAATGCCTTGACGGGAGAACTCATATGGCAGAAAGATTATAAATGCAGATATTCCGTAAATAATGGGGGTGCAATGGCATCACCTGTTATCGGAAAAAACGACATCGAAAATCTCGTTATATTTAATATAGCCCTGTCATATAAAACCAGCGGCGGAAAGCTCATTGCCTTTGACAAAACCACTGGAGACGAGGTATGGACTATAGAATCGGACTTTTACAGTTGGAGCTCTCCTGTAGCTGTGTATACACCTGAAGGCAAGTCCTATATCATCCAATGCGATTCCGGTGGGTATATGTACCTCATAGAAGGCATAAGCGGAAAGATTCTGGATAAAATACCCCTGCAGGCAAATATTGAAGCCTCCCCTGCCATATTTGAGGATATGATTGTGGTCGGAACCCGGGGTCAGCAGATCTGGGGAATTAGGATAAAATAAAGGGAAATATTTCGGAAGCTTAAGTTTTGTAAGTTAGAGCCTTTTAATACTCCGTGGGTTCGGGCAAAACTCATTTCACCAGAATGGATGCTTTCCCTTTCCCTAGCGTATTAACAGGCTCTACACCTTACTTCATAAAGTTCCTTCGATTAATAATTACGAACATGATGATATGCACACGGAATTACTTACTGTTTTCAAATAACAATTTGCACCTGTCTGCCCTATAATTTGATATTACATACTCTACTACCTGGCCGCTCTTTGAGTAAATTATATTGGATATTTTCACAAGAGCCTGTCCCGGTGGAACCATCAGATACTGTGCTTCAAACTGCTCTGTATATACCACCTCAAGGGTGCTTTTGGTTCTTGCCGGTAAGAGCGGATATTTACCTCTCAAAATATCGAAAGAGGGTTTTTCATTTTTTACATCCTCTATAATATTGGGAAAAAGATTTATCGGTATATATGAGGTATTCAGTGAAATCAAGTCATCATTGATTCTGCCTGTATAGCTAAAACATGCAAAATCAACAACTTGATTACTTCCGATAGAGAATACCTCATCAAGCAACCGCAGGTCTCTGTTGGTCAATGTCTCTATGGATATAATCTTCCGTTCATCGGTCATATCGTTGTCAAGAATTGAATCCGTAAAGCCTGTATATGACTTGGCATTAACCACTGTCTTGGGATTTGAAACAAATGTCCCTTTACCCTTTTCCTTATATAAATAACCGCTGTTTGTCAATTCACTTATGGCCTGTCTGACTGTAGGACGGCTGATGTCATAAAAATCACATAACTCCTGTTCCGATGGTATTTTGGAACCGGACGGATATTCACCCTTTTCGATTTTTTCTATAATTATATTTTTAAGTTGAGAGTATAAAGGTTCATTACTATATTTATTAATCACAGCCGTTTCCTCCTGTATCCACTAATTTAAAATAAATACATAGTTTTTTTCAAGAACAGGCTTCATATGCTCATCAATAAACTCCTCCACCTGTAATTTAAAATAAACACATATTACACCCTTAACTCAACCTCTATATTTTCCACTTTGTTTTTTTCAAGAACAGGCTTCACATGCTCATCAATAAACTCCTCCACTTGCTGCGGTGATCTTCCCACATAGTTTATAGGAGAAAGCACTGCCTTAAGCTCTTCCATATCAAGTCCAAACATTTTGTCGGCAGCTATTCTATTAATAAGATCGTTATTTTTACCTTCTACCTTAACTTGTTTTGCTGCTTCCATGGAATGAACCCGGATACGCTCATGAAGCTCCTGCCTGTCTCCTCCGCGTTTGACTGCTTCCATCATTATGTTTTCCGTTGCCATAAAGGGAAGCTCGTCTAAAATATGCTTTTCAATAACCTTAGGGTAGACCACCAAGCCATCGGTTATATTGATGTATATGCCCAGTATGGCATCCACCGCAAGGAATCCTTCGGGGATGCTAATACGTTTATTTGCCGAGTCATCGAGGGTTCTTTCAAACCACTGGGTCGATGCTGTAATGGCAGGGTTTAGTGCATTGACTATAACATATCTTGCTAAAGCACATATACGCTCGGATCTCATCGGATTTCTCTTGTATGCCATTGCTGACGAACCGATTTGAGTCTTCTCAAAGGGTTCTTCAACTTCCTTCATGCTTTGCAATAGCCTTAAGTCATTGCCAAATTTGTAAGCACTCTGTGCAATGCCGCTAAGAACGTTAAGAACACGGCTGTCAAGCTTTCGGGTATAGGTTTGTCCCGATACGGGGAACACATTATCAAAACCCATCTTCTTTGCAATAAGTTTATCGAGTTTTTGAACCTTTTCATGGTCATTGCCAAACAGATTTAAGAAACTGGCCTGTGTACCGGTAGTCCCTTTAGAGCCTAACAGTTTCATGTTCAAAAGCACATGGTCAAGATCCTCAAGGTCTATCAAAAGATCCTGAATCCATAGGGTAGCTCTTTTTCCAACTGTGACAAGCTGAGCCGGTTGGTAGTGGGTAAAACCCAATGTAGGAAGATCTTTGTATTTTAAAGCAAAATCCGCCAGTCCGGCTATCACAGCTAAAAGTTTCTTTTTTAAAAGCTTTAGTGCCTCAGTCATAATTATAATATCGGTATTGTCACCAACATAACAGGATGTTGCTCCAAGATGAATTATAGCCCTGGCATTGGGACACTGCTCACCATAAGCATGTATATGAGCCATTACATCATGACGGAATTCTTTCTCCTTTTCCTCTGCCACATCATAATTTATATCATCCTTATATTTTTTAAGTTCATTAATCTGTTCATCGGTAATATTAAGTCCCAATTCTTTCTCCGCTTCGGCAAGGGCAATCCAGAGCCTTCTCCATGTTCTAAACTTCATATCCGGAGAAAAAAGCTCCTGCATCTCCCTGCTTGCATATCTTGAGTTTAAAGGACTTTCATAAGTGTTTTTCAAAGTATTCAACCTCCAACATAAATCTTATTATAATTAACTTTATTAAACGCAACATTTATTATACAATTTTTTGTGCTATAAATCCATATTAATTCAATATAGTCCTTATGGAATCATGCAGTGAACTACCACCGCTTATAGAAGCGGATGGCTTCTTGGTTAAAGGACTGCCAATCGTTTTTTGACGCAAGTCTTCTCTTCCTATGCCTAAGCACTTTTTTAATGCTGGTCGCAACTTCCTCATTTTCATTACCGGCACTACTTATTTCGCTGTTCGTTACATTTAATTCCTTCACAAATCATTCCCCCTTTGTTTTTTCCTTTTTGACTTTTCTTTGTTTGGAACATATTCCAAAATATCACCCGGTTGACAATCCAGAGCCTCACATATCGCCTCAAGGGTTGAAAAGCGAATTGCCCTTGCTTTACCCGTTTTTAGTATAGATAGATTGGCTAATGTAATGCCAACTTTTGATGAGAGCTCCGACAGACTCATCTTTCTCTTAGCCATCATAACGTCTAAATTCACCCCTATAGCCATAAGCTGCCTCCTCTATATCGTAAGATCATTTTCTTGTTTTACAATTAAAGCCTGCCGAAAAACCTCCGACAGTATTATTAAAAACAAATCGGCAATTATAAATACCATAACCAAAATAATTGTAAGGATCGAAGGATAAAAAATTATTTTAACTCCATATGCACCTGAAATAATAGAAGATGCAACAGTATATTATTATAGTATAAACAATTCTCTTCCTGATTTCAATAAAATTTTATTGTTTATCAATAATTTTTTTGTAAAACACATACATTTTTCTTGTATTTATACCAATCATGCAATATAATATAATAAGAATATTCTAACAAACTTGTAAAACATAAAATTATGCTTTCAATAAAACATAGAATTATGCTTTCAAAACGTTAGTAAGACAATAATTTAAAGTAAGGGTGATTAAATTGATTTATATTTGTCATACACCAAGCGACAGGGCTGTTGCTGAAAAAGTATATATGGGACTAAAGCAAAAGGGATTAAAATGTTGGATTCCATCTAATGATATTCTGGATGACCAAAGCTATGCGGAAGCTATAATTGATGCCATCGAGAAATCTACTGTCATGGTTTTTATCTATTCTTCAAACTCCAATACGTCTCCACAGACAATTCACGAGTTGGAAAAAGCAGGAGCTCAGAATAAATTTATTATTCCTTTTAAAATTGAGTCGACAAAACCCTCAAAATTAATTGAATACTATTTGAGCAGTCCTTATAAATTAGATGCAACCAATGGCACTCTAGAAGATAATATCGACAGGTTGGGAAATATTGTAAGAAAAATATATCAACAACTTCCCGGGTATAACAATAATGATGTTAGCACTATTAAAGATACATCAAAAGATCCTTTCCCGGAAAAAAACAATGCAAACATTATAAAAGATGTTCCCAATAATTATAATCGAGAAACAATTCCTTTAAAAGAATTAATCCAAGAGGTTAATTCTCAACTTCAAGGAAATCAAAATTTTCCACCTCACAATCAAATAAATCCTGACACAAGTAATATGGGTCAAAATGCTACAATTAACAATACAGGATATTACCAAAACAATCAAACTCAACAACCTGTGTTTTCAAATGAAGGAATCAGACCGGTTAATCCTCAATTTCAAGGAAATCAAAATTTTCCACCTCACAATCAAATAAATCCTAACACAATTAATATAGGTCAAAATGCTGCAATTAACAATGCAGGATATTACCAAAACAATCAAACTCAACAACCTGTGTTTTCAAATGAAGGAATCAGACCGGTTAATCCTCAATTTCAAAATAACTTAAATATTCCTTCTGTAAATCAAGATAAACCCACCAAAAAAAGCAAAACTAAAATTTTAGTCGGTGCAAGCATCTTAGGTGGAATTATAATGTTGTCAATCGTATTCATACTAACAAAATCCCTCTTCTTTTCACCAAAAAATCCACTTGCAGATCCTATCAATAATAAAATAAGTGTATTTGGCGGTAAAGATTCCGGCATAGAAGAAAGTAAATTTACTGATGAAGAAATTATTGACTTTACCAAAACTGCTATTTTAAAGTTATCTAGTTCAAAATCCCTATCTGAATTCTATGATATCTATGGATACAAAGGAGCGGAATATGATATAAAACCTATACATAAAGATGTATCTTCGGTTGTTACGAGCTTAGATATAATTGATTTTGAGGAAGTATCTATTATAGCTAAAAATAAAAAAGAATATGGTATAGTATATCTTCTTCAAGTAAATTTTACATGTTGTGCAGATCATGAAAGCCGGTCGGAAGAATCACTATTATATAGTAATACAGAAATACTTGAAACCCCCGATGGCGGGTTGAAATATTTATATATGGAAGGAATCTTTGAAGATGAACTGAAAAAAAGAAACAAAAATATCGAGTCTTCCTACCAAAAAATTGCTGGAATAGATGATTTAGACACCGTAGATACCATTGAAAACTATCTGCCTGATCCGCTTAATGAGAACGCCATGATGTCTGTAAAGGATATTGTTGCTGAAAATGATCATAAAGTTGTTTCTGTACATGTTGAATCGGATGAGGGCGGCGGTCAAGGAAGTGGATTCTTTATAAAGGATGGTGTGATTGCTACCAATTACCACGTAATTGAAGGAGCAAAACGTGCCCGGATTCGCCTTTTGGATGGAACTGAGATTGGTGTGGAAGGAGTTTTATTCTCTGACCCTCATGTTGATTTTGCCGTATTAAAACTGGTAAAAGAAATTGGTATTGAGCCGGTAACTATTGCTGAAGTACGTGAGTCTGACAAAGGCAGTATGGCAGTTGCTATTGGATCTCCTTTAGGACATTTTAATACAGTATCCACCGGAATATTATCTAATTTTTGGGTGGTGGACGGAGTTAGTTTTATACAAATATCTATTCCCATTACTTTTGGTAACTCTGGAGGAGCCTTATTCGATAGCTCCGGAAATTTAATCGGTATTACAACCGGAGGTTTGGGAGAAGCAAATTTAAACTTTGCCATTCCTTCATCTTATATAATACCTATTTATGATGAAATAAAACATCTATCCTTTAATCAACTAAAGGCAGTTCCCTTAAGTAATACAGGTTACGCTCCTGTTTTCCCCGATAATCAAATCGATTCTTCGAATCAACAACTTTTATCTTCAAAATATGAGTTTGCTAATTCCAATAGACCCATATCCTATGAATCGGTATATACCTCTAACATACAAACAATATATGATCTGATTTCAAGCAAGTACTACGATGAAAACAGTTTGCACAATGATATTTATTTCGCACTTAGAAGTATTATGGATTTTGGCTCTGAGAATTACGGCTGGGATTTTGAGTATATACTTCATGATACATGTATAGAAGAAGAGATTGAAGCCTATATTGAAATGAATAGTTACTTTTTGGAAGTAATCAACTCTATGGAAGAATCTATTTTCTTTTCCGTAGAAGATATTGAAATAATAGGTGCGGGAATAAAAAAAGACGGAACTATTGACGGCATTATTGTAAGTGCAGTATTTTCTCAAAATTACGAACCCTGTATTAACTCAAAATTTTACTTTAAACCTGAATACTCCTACTCACAGGATTATATCAGCGGGTTTTTATATGTGGGAGTAGTTACAGAAAAGGAATAAAAAAACACAAACCTGTTTTAAAGAGAGTTTGTGTTGTAGCATTAGAGCTTCAGGTGGAGATTTTACTTCGCTTGAAGCTTTTATTTTAAAATAACAATTACATGTGGGTCTTCTATTTGTAAATCAACAGGTATCTCCCCCACCCCTTCAATAGTTAAATTCTCAATATTTTCAATAACCACTTCACTCATGATATCATCCAAATTATATGTACCTAGTCTAAGCAGTATTTTCGTATTTGATTTTAAAGCATTAAAAAGCTCTTGTGCATTTTTAACTATAATTTCACTTGGCTCAATAAAATCAGGTGTTATTTGTTTTGTATCGGTTGGTAATTCACGGTTCTTAATTATATATAAAAAAAAGCAGTTGAAATGATACTATAGATACAAAGAATAATAAAAATTACTTTAGCAAGTTTCTTCATAAAATCTCCCCCTATAAACAGTTATATTTAAAAAATACGGTATAAGATACCACTGCTTGTCCGCTATTCTTCATTATCTACTTCATTTCAAACTTTGAGACACTATTATCGATATCACCTAAAGACCTTTCACAAATTATATATTCATAAGTCTTGCCGGATCTGCTCTTCCATTTAATCTTTTCCGTTGGTATCCCTTCAGGCTGATATGTCTTAA
>JAAYTO010000167.1 GCA_012523755.1 Clostridium sp.
GTGACACATTGTGCAGTATTAAAATATTAAATTTGACAAAAAAATAAGCCTGTAGCTAGGCTTTTGGGGATTTTTTCTTTATTCAACTGTCAAACACCCGCGTGCTATAACACAGAAGAACCGTCCCCCCGTGTTGTCGCCCCTTGTGTTGTTACCGTTTTCAGTAACAAAAATATAATGTTTGACATATACTATGTAAGATGTTAAAATAACTTAAAACAAAGTTAATATTTTATTTTGTTTGATAGAGGTGCGGTATTCAATAGTAAGCCTTCTGAAAAGTATGAGTTTTGATGATGAAGGTTGAAAGGGTCTATCGCCGAAGATTGTATCTGCTCATAAAGGTGCAATCTGGTTATATGGCTAATAACTGTATAACTGTCATCAATTATTTTGATGGAGCGCTATCAGTTCATAAACACAGATTAACTATTTATGATTTGCAAATGAACTGCTGGTATCCATACCAGCTTTTTTAGTTTTTGCAACAATTCACATCAGTGTAGTGTTATGATGACAACCCCCGGCTATCAAACTAAAGATAAATGCTTTATAACGTTATTTTATCAAGGAGGTTATCTATATGAAAAAGATTAATTTAGCAGTTGTCGGTGCTACAGGAATGGTTGGTAGAACGATGATAAAAGTATTGGAAGAAAGAAATCTTCCTATAGAAAACATATACTTTTTTTCTTCAAGCCGCTCTGCCGGTTCGACTATAACTTTCAATAGCAAGGAATATACTGTGGAAGAGCTTACAGAAACATCCTTTGACCGGGGCATTGACATTGCTTTGTTCTCTGCTGGAGGAGGCACAAGCAAAAAATTTGCACCTATAGCTGCCTCAAAGGGTTGTGTTGTTATAGACAACAGCAGTCAATGGAGAATGGATGAAACGGTTCCTCTTGTGGTACCCGAGGTTAATCCTCAGGACATTTCATGGAACAAAGGTATCATTGCAAACCCCAACTGCTCTACAATACAGGCTGTTGTGGCATTAAAGCCGTTGCATGACAAGTATAAAATCAAAAGAGTGGTTTATTCAACATACCAAGCTGTATCCGGTGCAGGTGTGGGGGGATATTCCGACCTTGAGAACGGTCTTAAGGGAGAAGCCCCAAAAAAATTCTCTCACCCGATAGCCGGCAATTGTTTACCCCACATTGACGTTTTTCTTCCCAACGGCTATACAAAGGAAGAAATGAAAATGATAGACGAAACGAAAAAAATACTGGGCGATCAGAACTTAAAGATTACTGCTACGACTGTTAGGGTACCTGTATTCCATAGCCACAGCGAGTCGATAAATATTGAGTTTGAAAAAGATTTTGATCTCAATGAATTGATAGACTTACTGAAAAATGCCCCAGGTATCGTAGTTGAAGATGATGTTGCCAATAACGTTTACCCGATGCCAATAAATGCTGAAGGAAAAGACGAAGTCTTCGTGGGAAGAATAAGACGGGATGAAAGTGTTGAAAGCGGCGTAAACCTCTGGGTAGTTGCTGATAATATCAGAAAAGGTGCTGCTACCAATACTGTTCAGATTGCACAAGAGCTTCTTAAGATTTGGAACAAATAGTTGACTCTTAAATCCACATTATTGAAGTCTGAGTCATAAAATAAAAAGCGAAAGGATGGTTATTATGAGAAAACCTATATTCACTGGTGCTGGAGTAGCTATAGTAACACCCTTTACCGAAAACGGCGTTAACTTTGATAAACTAGGAGAACTCATCGATTTTCAAATAAACGAAGGCATAGATTCGATCATTATCTGCGGAACCACTGGAGAAGCGTCAACAATGCCCGATGATGAGCACAAGGCCGTCATAAAGTTTGCTGTGGAAAAGGTAAGCAAGAGAGTGCCTGTGATTGCAGGAACCGGAAGCAATGATACCAATCATGCCATCAGTTTGAGCAAATACGCCGAAGAAGTAGGTGCGGATGCTATATTAAGCGTAACCCCCTACTATAATAAGACAACTCAAAAAGGTCTTTATGAGCATTTCAAACTGATAGCAAACAGTATTAAAACACCAGTGGTTCTATATAATGTACCCGGGAGAACAGGCCTGAACATAGATCCTCAGACAGTAAAACAACTGTCTGAAATAGATAATATTGTTGCAATTAAGGAGTGCAATTTAAATCAAGTTGGAGAAATAGTTAAGATATGCCCCGATGATTTCACCGTTTATTCGGGCAACGACGACCAGGTCGTTCCTTTACTTGCCTTAGGCGGTAAAGGACTAATATCGGTTATGGCAAATATTATCCCTAAAAAGGCTCATGATCTTGTTTCTACTTTCCTTGCCGGAAATATTGAGGAAAGCAGAAAAATACAGCTTGACCTTCTTAATTTAATAAAGGCACTATTTATAGAGGTAAATCCTATTCCCATTAAGGCTGCAATGAATCTCATGGGAATGGAAGTTGGAAAATGTCGTTTGCCTCTTGTGGATATGAGTGAGAAAAATTATAATACTTTGAAGCAAGCTCTCCAAAACTATGGCTTGATTTAAAATGACGCAGTATTCGCACGGCATTCTCACTATAAGGTATAGAATGAAATTAGCACCTTGAAAAAAAAGGGGCTTAATGCCCCTAAGTTTTAATTACATACTAATGTAAAAAAGGAAGTGCTTTTAAAATGATAAACATACTGTTAAGCGGCTGCAATGGGAAAATGGGACAGGTAATCAGCAGACTTGCCAAGGAAAAAGAAGGTTTAGTTATTGCTGCAGGTTTTGACATAAATACCTCAATCCAAAACACCTATCCTGTATACTCGGATCTAAAAAAATGTGATAAGAAAATTGATGTTATTATTGATTTTTCTCATCCATCGGTTTTAGACGGTTTACTCGAATTTGCCGTGTCAAAAAAAATACCTGCAGTTATTGCAACCACTGGGCTGGGCAACTCTCAGGTAAAAAAACTGAATGATGTGTCGAAAATTATTCCAATTTTTTTCTCGGCTAATATGTCCTTAGGTGTTAACCTTTTGATGGATTTGGTAAAAAAGGCCGCTAAAGTACTTGAAAAGGATTTTGATGTAGAAATAGTAGAAAAGCACCATAATCAGAAAATCGATGCCCCGAGTGGAACGGCTTTAGTTATTGCAGATGCAATAAACTCTGTTTCCACAAATAAAAAGGAATACATTTATGATAGGCATTCCAGAAGAAAAAAGAGAGGTAAAAACGAAATAGGCATACATGCGGTTAGAGGTGGCACAATTATCGGTGACCACTCCGTCATTTTTGCCGGAAATGATGAAATAATAGAAATAAACCATATTGCAATGTCCAAGGAAATATTTGCTGTAGGCTCTTTAAATGCTGCCATGTTCGTATATGGTAAAAAACCGGGCATGTATAACATGGACCACCTTATTCAAAGTAAATAGATCCTTTCAAGCCAAAGATGATCTCCAGGTCTTCAGTGGGATTCTTCCCACTGAAGATGGGAGTAATAACTCCACTTTTTAACGTAGAGGCTTTGAATGCTGGTATAAGCATTCAAGACATATTCCTGGAGGTGTTCATATGTCTCAAAATTCCGTAACAGGTATTAATGTATCTCACAACATCGCACTTATCACCCTGGATAATTTTCCTGATGATATGCGGCTTATTTCCGGTGTATTTACTTCCCTTGCAAAGGATAAGATCAATATAGATATGATAAACAAAAGCATTTCATACAAAGGAAATATCAACATCTCTTTCACCCTTTCTTCGGAAGACCTGATTGATGCCATTACTTCATTAAACAGGTTCAGTAATACCGATAGAGATTTTCTGGTTGAAGTCGATGCCTATAACACTAAAATAACTGTATTTGGCAAAAGCATGAAAGACACTCCCGGTGTAGCGGCAAAGCTTTTTAGATTGTTTGCAGAACAAAGAATAGAAATCAAGCTTGTTACTACTTCTGAAAGCGATATATCCTTCCTTATTCACGAGAGGGATACCGATAATATTGTAGCATCAATTAAAAAAGCATATTTGCTTAATTAACACCTGTATAGAGAGTGTAATTTTTTTATTTAGTATTTCAATTTTACAAAATCCTCTTGAACAAGTAGTAATATTAAATTTCACAGAAAGATACTCCTTTATAAAATAAGCTTCGGTAGGAAGTCTAATCCTACCAAAGCTTATTTTATAAAGGGTTTTAAGAATTGCTTCTTTGACATCTATAATTGGCTGCCCAAAATCGCAACATTTCCGTTCTTAGATATTGCACTAAAGGTCATCACATATTTTTTAAGACCTGCATCCCACTGTTGCAATACAACACCCACATAATTTGTACCATTGACTGTTAATCTGATATAATTTTCACCACTCAGTTCCCATCTTCCGTTTACACTTCCACTAATCGTACCATCATTATTCAGCGATATTCTTACTGAATTTTTTATATTGGCAGATATGTCCCTACCATGATTTACATAGGCATAACTGCCACTGACTTCCTGCACAGAATATCGTCTTTTGGTCTCTCCTGCATAACGATGGGGTGCTATTACAGGCCAACCGTCTTCGTTTATAAACATTTGGTGTACCCTCACCTGATGAAACTCTCCCTGACCTGGAAAACGAGTGTGGAAAATGATAAAATATTTTCTTGACTCTTCATCATAATATGTCGAGTTATGCCCCGGTGAAACATAACCAATACCGCTTTCAGCAAATCTGAAGTTACCCATAAGTTTAACACCATAGGGTTCAATAGCCCTATCATCAAAGAAAGACCCTACCGGACCACGGCAATCAATCATATTATTCCCTTCGGCATCATAATAAGGTCCATCGGGATTTTTGGATCTGGCTACTCTTATATTATAGCCGCCATCGGCAGTTAAGCCTCCAAAACTCAGGAACAGGTAATAATAATCGGAATCCGGACTGTATTGTATATATGGACCTTCGATCCTGCTATGGTTTGCCCCCAATAATTTCTTTCCATATCCCTGCCCGGAATATTGTTTTCCTGTTGTAGGATCCATTTTCATAATATAAATTCCACCGGAATAAGATCCATAAACCATCCACAAATCACCATTTTTATCGAAAAACGTATGGGGATCAACTGCATTAGGATGTATTGTAGCATTATAATTTGTTCCGTCCTCACCTCTACCTGAACCGGATTTTAGCAGAACGCCCAAATTCTTATAAGAACCGTCTACCTTATCAGCTCTGGCAACACCCAAGGCAGATAACGGAGAATCCCCTTTGCACATACAATAGTACATGTAATATTTGCCATCTGGAAGCTGAGTTATATCTCCTGCCCACATTGTATCGGTCTGTGCCCAGCTAAAAGCTTCTTTAAGCTCATCAAACACATTCGGTATTAATGGATTTCCTGTTCGAACGCTGGAGTTTATTTGCTCCCATTGAATAAGGTCATTGGTTTTGGCAAAGGCAAGGTGCGAACCAATAACATAGTAAGTTCCGTTGGTTTTTATCACCGAAGGGTCATGCACCGATGCATCTCTAAAAATCGGTGTAAACAATGGTTGTGTTGGTGTTGGCATTGGTGTTGCCGTCGGTGTTTTTGTTGGAGTTGGACTTGGGGTCTCATTGCCCTCTGCCGGAAATACTGATATGACCCTTAGTATGTATCTTTTCATATAAGTTAAGTCTGTTGAATTAACCGCACCGTCTCCATCCACATCTCCAGCCGTTAAACCTTTTTCATAGGGAAAATCTTTAATACGCCTCAGCAAATAACGTTTTACATAAGTTATGTCTGTTGAATTAACCGAGCCGTCCCCATTCACATCATCATATATAAAATCATGTACTCCCAGACTTCCGCTCAACGGGTTGACACAAGCCGAATCCGCGTCAAACATTGCAGCAGAAAAAACAACACCCAGCAACAGCATAAATATTAGGGTTTTTGTACCCGTGCTTTTCCAAATAACGACCTTCTTCATACAAAATAACCTCCCCACATACAATCACTCTGTTGCCATTTCACCGCTTCATTACAAACTTTCCAAACATCAACTTCTTTTTTTCTTTCCCCATTGATGTTTTGTATTGATAATAAAGCTATGTATTATACATATACGAAACCATACAATTTTTTGGTGTATGAATACAGTTATTTTGCTTTCATTTTATATAGTATTTTCAACTACATTCATAGACTCTACTGCTTCCAATCTCCTTCTTCCGATTTCACAAAGGTATTATATCTGATTTCATCAATACCTTATTATATTTATCCTTCAACTATTACAGTGTAATTTTATCAAAATTATGCTTTAAAAAATACCGTATACTTAACTTTTCTTCGATATTTACTATACTTCCTCTTCCTTCAAAATTTTATTTTACTGAAAATACGGCTGATATCGTCGCCCGGTCTGTAAAACATCAATAAGCACTTTCAGATTATCATGGAAGGCAATGAATATAGAGGATAAGTAAAAAAAAGACTCCTAAGAGTCCTCTGAAATATAATTCTACTGGTTGTTTTTTATATATTCTTCAACTGTTGCGACACTGCTCAAATGGTATGCACGCTCTTCTGTCACTTTACCCTTTTTTTCACACCTGCGAATGACCATTCCTATTCCAGTAAGCTTTGTCCAATCTTTA
>JAAYTO010000168.1 GCA_012523755.1 Clostridium sp.
AAAGGCGGATGATAAATAAACGGGAAAGGAACCGTCAAAAACCCATAAACCGACTCCCGGAGTTGTTAACAGCGCTCCTGAGATTGATGCTGTTGATGTTTCCGCATATACCGCATATAGAAATGAAAGGGTTAGATTAACCGCTTTCACTTATGATGCCGATAACGACATATTATCCTATAGCTGGAGTGCGGACGGCGGAACGATTGAAGGTAATTCGGAAACGGCTGTCTGGACAGCTCCCGAATTACCTGGAGAATATAATATTACATTAAAGGTTTCCGACGGAAAAGGAGGAAAGGCATCAACAGTTTGTACCATAAAGGTTGTCGAACCTGTTTTTGGTTTGGACAATCCCTTGGATTTAATACAGGATGACGGTGACGAAGACGGCGATAATCTTCTGAATTCCGAAGAAAAGCAAATTGGAACAAATCCCTTTATCAGCGATTCTGACTATGATGGGCTGAGTGACTATGAAGAGTTTAAGGTATACGGTACGAATCCGTTGGAGATGGACTCCGATTCCGACGGGCTTTTGGACGGAGCGGAGGTTGTTCTTAAACTGGATCCTAATAAAGAGTCCAGCGATGGTGTTTTGAAAGATGGGGAAAGAGTTATTGATTTTAAGAAGGACTTTACTATTTCGGTGAGCGATTCGGTATACTCATGGGTTAGAACATCAACTTCTTCCATGTCGGATGAAACAATCATATTATCACAGCTGTTTGAAGAAGAAACCTCTTTGGCAACAAATAAAGAGGCTAAGGGAACTATAGAAATGAGCGGCAGCGGGAACCTGGTCAGCAATATTGAGATAAGTACCGTTGACAATCCTTTATTGTGTGCACAGCGCAATGTGGTGGGACTGCCGGTTAAAATAGAAAGCAAATTATTATACGGGCTAAAGCCTAACGATATGACCGTTACATTATCCTATGATCCTTCTGAGGTTCAGTCAAAAGGCATTGATGAGAATGACCTTCGGTTATACACCTATGACCCTGTGGGCAAAAAATGCTTACCGGTTGAAAATTCAACGGTTGATATTGAAAACCATACAATTACCGCAGTTTCATGTGAAATATCGACTTATATGATGGGAGTACAACTGGAGGACATGGATTTTACAAAAATAAATCTGGCACTGGTTGTAGACATGTCGGAAAGTATGATTGGAGTCGATTATCAAAATACATACCAATGGAAGAGGCAACTGGAAAATGTAATCTCGGCGGTGAATGATGTATCGGCGGTATCATTATCGCAATTTACGGATATGTCATATACAATCCAGGAACTTACAAGGGACAAATCCACTGTACTTCACCTGTTAAACGATATGGAATATGATTATATTCCTGAGGAAGGAGACCTTTTGAGAGGTTTCGGTGAAGGGATCAATGTGCTGGATGGAGCCGCCGGCGGAGCCAAAGTAATGCTGCTTTTAACTGCCACATATAACAGCAGTCAAAAGAATGAACTGGTTGATTTAGCCAATCACGCAGCGTCAAAAGGAATTATAGTGTACATTGTTGACGATACCGGTAATGAAGATGCAAGGGAATTGAAGGAGATTGCGGCCATTACGGGAGGACGGTATTTCTATATAGATTACCATTACAGCCAGGCTAGCGACATTATCCTGGACTTAAATTCTGTTAAGGAAAACGGTAGTATTCCGCTTGGAAATCTGAACCGTACATTAGCAAGTTCAAGCATGGTTGCTTTACAAGCCCCTGACGATGATAGGCCATCAAACTTTTACGATATAGCAAAGGACAGCTGGAGTTTTAGAAATCAGCGATCATATGCATGTTCCGGAGGGTTGTGTGCAGGGTTTGTTACCACAAGCATTGGGAATTTTTATCAAGTTTTGCCGTTATCTATCACGACAAACACTACGATCGGAAATACCACGTTAAGCGACAGTGCTTTAAGTTTTTTGGAACGGTCTAGGGAGTCACTTGGTTCTGACCTAACACGGTTTTTTTCGCTGCAAGGTTCTCCTGTAGATGTTGATACTGAGTGGAGGGAAAATCGAATAGCATATAACCTGAGGTTGTTTAATGATATGTTTGAGTTCGGTAACGGACGACTCGGCAACAGCATTTATGACCTGGATCCTACGAACAACTTGAGTTCAACACAGGATACTTTACTGGACGGTAGTTTTATTTGGGGAACATTCACGGATGCAAGGGAACATTCAGTGAGAAAAGCCATTGAGAGTTGGCACGTTATAGCCAACACGATGCTTCCGAATAGATTTTATCGTGTTAGATATGTTGACCGTGATGATGTACCCAAAGAAACAGTTGAGTACATTGTTGATTCGTTAAGCCGTGGAGATGTGCTTTATATCGGTGTGGGAGGTAATAGATGGGGTCACGCCCTGCTGGCATATGATCAGGAATCCGATGAAGATCTCAATACCGTTACACTGTTCATATATGATTGCAATACCCCCTATAGCGAGGATAATGATGACTGGAGGAATTGTCAAATTATCCTGACAAGAAATGAAGGACTTCGTACCTACACTGCCACTTACGGACCAATGGAGGGGTGGGACGATCCTATGGCGAGATTTAGTGTTATGAAAACCAGTGAATTACTAAGCTATATGTATGAGAATTCCACATACATTGAAAAAGTAACTTATGATGCGGACGCAGATTCATATATCTTGACCACAAGATTGCCTGTTGTCGATACCCGCGTACAAAATTACGGAAATGAAGACAGCCCGGTTTGTGCTATTGAAAGAATAGACGATACAAACTTTGTATTAAGGCCGGTGAACGGGCTTGGAAGAAGGCTGAGAGAGTGTGGTTTTCAGGTAGAGTTTAACATTCAAATCCATGACGGTCTCACAGAGTGGGTTCCTGTTTTTGACCACCCGGAAACTCAGCTTTTTACGGATGTTTCAATATCGGATTGGTATTATGAATACATAAAAGAGGTTGTTAAAAAAGGCTATATGCAAGGCACGGGTAACAAACGGTTTGAACCTGATTTGGTCGTGACAAGGGCACAGATAATTACGATTGCTTTAAAAATGGCGGGAATTGACTACAACAATCACCCGGCCCTTGCAGAGCCTGGGGATCCTTTCACTGATGTGGCTCCGGGATCGTGGTATTATAATGCAATAAAAGTTGCTAAAAGTCTTGGATATGTAAACGGATACCCGGACGGAAGATTCGGTCCGAATGATCCTGTCCAAAGACAGCATGTGGCGACAATATTGGTTAATATCCTAGATTCACTGAAAGAACCGCCGGAAAGCTACCATGAATTGCCAATGTTTTCCGATGAGTGGAATATTTCCAGTGGACATATTAGAGATGTGAAAAAGATAACGTATAACAGAGGTTGGGAAGGATTCTATGACGGATTCTCAAGTTCTCCTGAATTTAGACCGATGTCAAATATTACCAGAGAAGAATTTGCAAAAATCATATATAAAATTGCTTCATTGGATGATTATATGTATTAATTAAGGGAACAGGGGGTATTGAAGTTGAAAAAAAGTATGGTTTGTGGAGTTTGTTGATGATTTTAGTATTTTTAATTTGCAGTTCTTATGTATATGCTGAAAATACTATGGATCAACCCATGACGGGCAACAGTTTGTCGGCTGCTGGGTATATAACTTTGGAAAATGAATATATTAATGTTGCGATAAATCCAAACGGGAGGTTTACAATAGGAACCAATGAAGGCAACCCGGAAATTGCAACCGATAACGGCAAGAAGCTTTTGTTTGGTTGGCCGCGCAGCAATACGACATACACCACCGTGAGGCTTGACGGTATCAATTACTATTATGGCGGAGATAATATTGCAACTCCCCCACACAATATTGATGAGGAATACCGGAATTCATCCGTTGCGAAGTACGGCAATGTTTTTGTTCGACAGGACATACGTTTGGTTGATGGGGGTTTTTCGGGTATCAGGGATACTGTTGAAATAAAGTACATTGTTACAAACAATGATACCGTTCCCCATAATGTGGGTATCAGAATTATGATGGATACGATGCTTGGAAGCAATGACAGTGCACCTTTCAGAGTTCCCGGCATAGGGGATATAGTGACAACAACTACGTTTTTAGGTGATGAAATTCCGGATTATTGGCAGGCAATGGACAGCCTTGTTGAACCGACGGTTGTTTCCCAGGGGACCAATGTAAAGTATCAGCAAAACCCGCCGGATAAATTTGTACTCGGAAGTTGGTCCATATTAGTCAATAATATGTGGGATTTCAATTATACCGGTAATAACGGAGACAGTGCCATTGCGACTTATTGGGAGCCTAAAGAACTGGCATCGGGTGAGACAACGGAATATATAACATATTATGGTATCAGCAAGTTTAGCATTGCCAGTGATAAACCGCTTGTTGTTATTGTAAGCGGCAATACCAGCCTTAATGCGACTGAAACTGGTTATGTTCCTAACCCGTTTACCATTACGGCATATATTACCAATAACACGGATGATACGATAAAGAATGTGAAAGCCCAAATTATTCTTCCGGACGGAATAGTACCTTATACGGGAACCGATATTGACATAGCGGTTGGAGATATGGCCGCCGGAAGCCACAAACAGGTTTCATGGCAGCTGTTTGCGGGACAAATACCCGAGCAAAAAACTTTGGGATATAAAGTAGTAGTTTGGGGAGACGATACGGAGTCGACTGAGGTTGAAAGGCAAATAACAATTCCCGCTTCGATAAGTGATATATTTGACGATGGGATCGATAAATCGAAATACAAAGTATTGCGGGAAATAGGAAACGATTTTGAACAGGATATTACTTCGAGAATTCACCGCAAACCGGAAATTAATAGGACAATCAGGCGGAATGGAAGCCCATTGCAAGGGATTTGGCAGGGGTCAACGGATACGACTGGATAGTTCCGGATTTATCATCTTCAAATGCAAGAATCAAGCTTGTTGCAATAAATGGCAGTACAAAAAAGGAAGTAATATCCCAGCCCTTTACGATTACACCGGATATATATGTAAAGGGGACAGTTGTAGACCGCAGCGGTAATCCGATTGTCAATGCCAAAGTTAGTATTGGGGACAGGTATACTTATACGGATGTAAACGGATGCTATACAATTAACCGTTTGTCACCAGGAGTGTATTCACTTAAGGTGGAAAAAGAGGGAGTGGAGTTTGAAAAGTCACAATATGATAATATAATCCTAAGCTATCTGAACCGCAATACCACAAAGAACTTTTATGAAAAACAATAAGTAAAAAAAGGATTATTGAAACTCACTGTGTTACAGCAAAATAACACAGTGAGTCTTTTATATAACCGAATTTTCAGATGCAGCTAACGCCGCTACTCAATCCATTGTGCAGAATCAAACAGTTGATTGACCAGTTCTGTATATTGCAATGAGTCATGGCATTTTTTGATTTTTTTCAACAACCTTTTGTCAGTGCATATATGAACGTGTAAATAATCCCAGAACTCCTTCATTTTATCTGACAGATGCTTGGTTCCTGGAAGCCGGATTTGGTAATATTTAAAAATATCATTGTGAAAATCACGAATTATGCCAATTTTATTTTCAGAGGATATGTTGCCCCCTTTAATCACGGACGGAAGAAAAGGGTCATATAAAGCCCCTCTGCCCAGCATTATATTGTTAACTTCGGGAAAGCAGGATTTTATACGAAGGTAATCGTCATAAGTGAAAATGTCACCGTTATAAGTTACCTCATGCCTGCATGAGCCGGCAAGGACTTTAAAGGTATCCAAGTCCACCTGTCCTGTGTACATTTGCATTCCGGTACGGGCATGAATTATTACTTTGCATATGGGATATTCGTTTAACACTTCCATGACACGAAATCCTTCTTCAGGCTCCTTGAGACCCAGCCTCATTTTTACCGATACATTGTAAGAACTGTCGGCACATGCGGTATCGAGAAACTTTCTTACCATCTCCGGGTACGGCAATATTCCGGCTCCTCTTTTTCGCCCTGTTACCATGGGAAAAGGACAGCCTATATTCCAATTGATTTTTATAAAAATTTATCTAAAAATCACGGTGAAATCATGAAGGAAGATTAAGCCATGGCATAAATTACAGATAAACTTTATTGAGCCTTTGTAGTAAGATGTTACCCATAGATAATGAAAAGTGGGGTTATACTAAATGGGTAAGAAATT
>JAAYTO010000169.1 GCA_012523755.1 Clostridium sp.
AAAAGCAAGGGTATTTAAGTCTTCTTAAATATTACCTTGAAGTTAGAGTGTAAACTATGAAACCGCCGTATACGTGAACCGTACGTACGGTGGTGTGGGAGGTCGGTAAATAAAATAATTATTTACCTCCTACCCGATTTCCTAAAAAAGTGCATTGATTTTTCTTCACCTTCAAAATTTTCTTAAGACGGTGCAAAAAAGTTTTTGACGCAATACTACAAAATAGTTGGATGTATTTGCGATTTCAAACTTAACTAAAAATATTGAGCCAACCTTCTTGAAGTTAGTCCGGTGTAGTCAGCGGTTGTGTTTTGCGGATAAGTGTCATAATAATTTTTGACAGGCACAACCAAAACCGACAAACATTTTTATCCCCTTGTTTTATAATCGGTTCTGCACGGTAAAACCGGGCAGGTTTTAGAAAAAATAAATTTTAGGGGGTTACTAAAGATGAAAACACAATTTATTCCTTATCAGAAATTAAGTGGTCTGGAAAAAGTGTATGAAAAAACAAAAGGAGGTATTTTGGGAGGATTGGCGGTCCAAAAAGGCAATATTGTATTATTGCTGATAACCTTTTTATTAGGAAGAGTATCTTTATTTGATGATCTTATGCCTTTTGGTATGGCATTTTATGCGGCTTCGGCAGGCAGCGGGACAAGTAGGATTTTATTGGCATCAGCAGTAATACTGGGAATGCTCACGGGTGGTGCTGTGGAAGAACTGTATGTAGGTTTGATGTTTCTTGCAGCCTTTACCGTAATTGAACGGCTGTTCAAAAATAAAACGGCGAATAATGGTATTAAGCATTCGCTTATAGGACTGGTAAGTATAGCTGCTTCCCAGTTAATACTGGTGAGCATGCAAGGATTTTTGATGTATGACGTTTTAAGGGCTTTATTATATACTGCACTGGTATTTTCGTTGATATTTATTTTTAAAAGGGGCTTAGTGCTAATTGATGGAACAACTAAGAACCATGAGCTATCCAGTGAAGAAATAATAAGTGGGGCAATGTTGGCTGTAATCGCATTGACGGGCTTTGGAGATATGCAAATAGCAGGGGCTTCTTTGACGAATGTGTTTGGCATACTGGCAGTGATGCTGTTTAGTTTTAAGACGGGACCAGCAGTGGGTTCTGCGGTTGGGGTAATTGTGGGATTGGTTATCACCCTGTCAAATCCTGTTACGCCTTTAATAATTGGAACCTATGGATTTTGCGGACTTTTATCCGGTGTATTCAGAAACCTTGGAAAGATTGGTGCTGGTCTAGGTTTTATTATTGGAAATGCAATGTTGACCCTTTATATAAATGGATCAACGGAAGTGTTTATATATATAAAGGATATAATTTTCGCAGCTATAATTTTTACGGCTATTCCTCAAAAAATTATCAATAATGTTATGGAAGCTTTTGCGGCAAGTCCGACAGTTTTGAAGGATAAAGCCAGTTACAGCGAACGTATTAAAGAGTTGACAGTTGAAAGATTAAACAATTTTGCAAAGGCATTTCAAGAGTTATCAAAGACCTTTGACGAAATATCTCAAACCCAAATGGTAACCACTAATCAAGACATTTCATCCCTGTTTGACCGGGTGGCGGATAACGTGTGCAAGGACTGTAGTTTGTGTCTTCATTGCTGGGACAGGAATTTCTACAATACATATCAGGTAATGTTTAAGGTGGTTGAAAGTCTTGAGAAAAAAGGCTGGATTGAACAAAGGGATATACCGCAGTATTTTATGGAAAGATGTGAGCGTATAGATGAGTTTGTAAAACAGGTAAATAACGTTTATGAGCTGTTCAAGGTGGATATGTCATGGAAGAACAAGATGGGAGAGAGCAGAGGATTAATATCCCAACAATTGGATGGGCTTTCAAATGTGATTTCAAACCTAGCTCTGGAGATAAATAACGATATTGAATTCAAAGGTGATCTGGAGGAAAGGCTTTTGTCGGAGTTTGAAAATGCTGGGGTGAAGGTAAAGGACATTTTGGTTTATAAAAATAAGTGGGAAAAATTCGAGGTTAACATTTTTCATAAGGGATGTGCCGGATCCAACAAGTGTTTGGACTCTATTGAGAAGATGGCATCTTCCGTCCTTAAGAGAAGGATGATAAAAGACAGAGGCGAATGCATGTACAACCACAAATTGGGGGCATGCAATCTTAAACTGGTGGAGGAGGAAGTTTTCAGCATCACTACAGGAGTTGCTAGAAGGGAAAAGCATGACAGTCGGATATCCGGGGATAATTATACCTTTATGAACATCGGCGACGGGAAGCATGTTTTAGCTTTAAGTGACGGAATGGGTACCGGACAGAGGGCTTTTAACCAGAGTAAGGCAGCCATCGGTCTTTTGGAGCAGTTTATGGAAACGGGTTTTGACAAGGATACCGCCATAAGGCTTATCAATTCAATACTTGTGTTAAAATCCGATGATGACTCCTTTGCCACGATTGACCTTTGTGCTGTGGATCTTTATGATGGAAAAGTTGAGTTTGTGAAAATAGGAGCTGTTCCCACATTTATAAAAAGACCACGTAGGACTGAAGTTATTAGAACCGTTTCTCTGCCGGTAGGTATATTAAGCAATATAGAAACCGAGCTTGTGTGTAAGAATGTGGACAATGGAGATTTTATTATAATGGTTAGCGACGGGATTATAGACTCCTTTAAGCAAGAAGGAGAGGAAGAACAGACCCTGATAAAGTTTATCGAAGACATTGATAATATAAATCCCCAGGCTATTGCCGACAGCATACTTTCCGAGGCATGTTCAAGATGTGGGGGCAAGCCATTGGATGACATGACCGTTCTGGTGGCAAAGATCTGGAAACGGTAGACAAAGTTTTGTGTATAATTTCCTGGACATTTGTAAAAACTATCTCTGAATACATATTACAGTCGCAGCTCACGTTAAAGCGGAAAGTTTAACTGTGATGGCAACAGGAGTTATGTATTCCGAAAAGCTTGATATATGACAAGCTTTTTAGAATAATACAATGTTCGGAGGAGTCTTATGGTATGTGATGACACTAAAAGGGTTGTAGTAATAAGAAATATACCTTCTAATTTTATTGAAGAGGCTATTTTAGTTTTAAAGAGCAAGCCAGAGGGAAGCGGTGGTAAGAACGTTAAGAAGGTTTTTTTAAAGAAGGACAAAAAAATAAACGACCATATCCTAAAAGAGGCGGAGGAAGTAATCAACAATTACATCAAGAAGAATGGGGCTCAAAGAGAGCTTGGCATTGAGATTCACTTAAGACCCAGCCTTAAAAAACCAAAGCTACTTACAAGCACTGTTATAAACCTGGCTTTGCTCGGAAGTATTGTTTTGTTACTTTTTATGATTGCTAAACTCCTGTGATGTGTATTAATATCTTACTCATATTCATATGACAGTATTATTTGCTTGGGCTTTTTTCATTTTTTCATTGCTTTTGCTTGGAACAGATTGTATTATTAGTAGTAGATTTCACAAAGTAAATAACAGGGGAATTAGAATTGGTTAAGGGGAAAATTTATTGTGTCAAATAACAGTTTATTAGATATATTGCTTTTTCCAAAGTCATTTTATAGAAAGATATCCGATAAATTATTAACTCTGTATCTGGGGATTATAATGGTGGGATTTATTGATATGGGTTTTGGTTTATACACCGATATACCGATGTATTTTTGGGGTAAGCCGCCGACTGCACTACTGTTTAATATTTCCCTCACGCTGTGTTTCGTTCTATTAACCGGGCTTATGGATATTGTTTTTTTTGCTTTGCCCCTGTTTGATATATTCAAATTCTTTAGGGTGAAGGAAAGAATAAAAAATATCAACGGACAACTCATAAAGCTTATGAAGATATATGTGGTGTCCCATTTTCTTGTTGTGCCGGTTAATGCTTTTTTTATTTTTCTTTCTAATGAACCTTACGGTACAAAGGGTTCTGTTTCCTTTATTTCATTTTTTGTTTTGTCGATTGTCACTCCCCTCTGGCATACTGCAATCATGACCAGAGGAATAAATGCGATTTACAGCTTTGATGAACGGCTTAAAAATGCGGTGTTTCCTTTAGTGTATATATGGTCAACTTTGCTGGGATACGCTCTAGGATACATTATGGATAACTGGCTCATTGTATTTTTAATGTAGAACTGAGGATAATTTTCAGTTGTCAAACCGTTAAATTCTGTTATAATATTGGTGGGTCTTTTTTTCAGACATGGTTCTTGTTAAATAAAATTTAATTATGTCCCGGTGGTCTAATGGATAAGACGGTGGATTCCGGTTCCACTGATATGGGTTCGATTCCTATCCGGGACGCCAAAACTCTTAAAGACACGGTGGATTGGGTTTTATATCAATCCGCCGTGTCTTTTGAGCAGCATATTAAAAGGTTTTATCAAGGATAAAGGAAAGGGATTTATTAATGTTTAAAATTTCATCCAGTTGAATTTACTTCCTCAGAATCCAGATAATAATTCCTTAACAACATCTGTCAGTACTAATTTTATGAGCTATCGATCAAAACTATTAGCGGCTAAATATCTATAAAGTACAGAAGTGAATTAATTGTGCAACGATTACAAGTTCTAGGAGATATAGCTTATTGTTTTATGTTTGTAAATTTAATACTACATTAATATTTTATTATATTTTTTGATTAGTGTCGAGGATTACTTTTTACATTTTTATTTAGAAATTATTTTTTGGGATAAAGAAATATCAGCATCCGAATCATGCAATCTATATGAGAACAATAGGACGACAGGTGGACTGTTATTTTGGATTTAGACATGGTTATGCTATGTTTACTAATTAAATATTTAATTTTTTGTACAATTTGTTGTTTTTTTATTTTAATATTCGTGGTAGAATATATATAGTAGGAGGTTGTCATGAAAATTGGAAATGTCATCTTAGATAACAACGTTTTTCTAGCTCCTATGGCAGGTATAACCGACATACCTTTCAGGCTTTTATGCAAAGAGCAGGGATGTGGGCTTGTATATACGGAGATGGTAAGTGCAAAAGGGATCTACTATAATGATGAGAAGAGCAAAAAGCTTACAATGACGGACAGCAGGGAGGAACCTGTAGCCGTGCAGATTTTTGGTTCGGATCCCGGTATTATGGCAAAGGTGGCAGAAAGCCTGAATGAATCAAGGGCATGCATAATTGACATAAATATGGGATGTCCCACACCCAAAATAACGAAAAATGGTGAAGGCAGTGCCTTAATGCTTGAGCCGGAACTGGTGGGAAAGATTGTTAAAGAGGTATCTAGGGCTTCGATAAAGCCTGTTACTATAAAGATACGAAAAGGTTGGGACGACAACAGAGTTAATGCTGTTGAAATAGCTAAAATTGCACAGGAAAACGGGGCTTCTGCAGTAGCGGTTCATGGTAGAACACGGGAGCAGTTTTACAGCGGTAAAGCGGATTGGGGCATAATCAGACAGGTAAAAGAAGCTGTAAGCATACCTGTTATAGGTAACGGAGATATTTTCACACCTCTTGATGCAATAAGAATGATTCATGAAACAAAATGCGATGCTGTAATGATTGGAAGAGGAGCCCAAGGAAATCCGTGGGTTTTTAATAATGTCATCAATTCTGTTAACAAAACAGGGGCGTTAACCGAATTATCGGTTAACGATAAGATAGATATGATAATTAGACATATGAGTATGATTATTGATTTGAAGGGAGAACAGAGAGGGATAAGGGAAATGAGAAAGCATATCGCGTGGTATATTAAGGGTATGCCAAACTCAGCCCACATAAAGGAAAAAGTATTTAAAGCAGTGACTTACACGGAAGTTGTTGATATTCTAAGTTCATTCCTTCAATGTAATAATGTCATAAAACACAGCATATAAAAATAGTACCTTTACATTTTTTTAGTTTAACTGACTCTAATTGTTGATTTTAGAATGCATGGATGATAATATTAACTTATAGGTCGTCCTAATAATGCTTAAGGAGTAGATAAAATGGTGACAATACCTTTCATTAGAACCAACCTTATAAGTATTGATATCGGCTTCAGAAATATTAAAATAGTTGAAGTTGAAGTGGGAAGAAATAATGAGATTTTTATCAAGAACTTTGGTATAGTGGCGACGCCAAAAGGGTGTATAAAAAACGGTGCCATTAAAGATGTAAAGAGAGTGACCAGTGAGATCAAAAGGACAATGGGAGAAATAAATACTAGAGCAAAGAATGCTAAAATTGTCATGTCTGGTACCAATATTATTTCTCGTATATTTGTAATTGATAAGATTCCTGGTGAAGATTTAGAACATCTTGTAAGAACCACTATTTCACAGAGTATGCCAATAGATCTGGATGCACATAAAATAGATTATAAAATCCTGAAAGAATTCCGTGAGGATGGAATTAATAAGATTAAGGTTTTTGTTACCGCAGTTTTAAAGAGCATTATTCAAAGCTATATAGATATATTGGTTGATCTGGGGTTAAAGCCCTTAGCGGTGGATATTCCAGCCAACAGCACAGCAAAATTTTTCAACAGAGAAATAATGGTTTCTGAAAGTGAGACTTGGTTTAAGAAAAAAAGGTATAGCAAGCTCAGTCAGAACACCTTTGCTGTCATTGATTTCGGCTCGGAAACTACAATAGTAAATATTTTGAGGGATAGAGTTCTTGAATTTAACAAGGTTATTTTGAAAGGAAGCAGTAATTTGGACGAGGCCATTGCAGCCAATACCCAAAAGGAGCTTGATGAATCTGAAAGGCTGAAAAAGATTCAGGGACTTTCTCTTCCAGAGATAAATGTGGGAGATACGCAGGAAATAATATATAATAGTATCAAAGGTGTCATTGACGATATTGTGAGGCAGATATTCCAATGCTTTGAATTTTATGAGAAGAGGTGTTATGGGGAAAAAGTCGGCAAAATATACATAATAGGCGGTGGTTCGCTGCTTAAAGGACTTCGCGAATATCTTGAAGAGGTATTTCAGGTTCCGGTGTACCCTGTTGGGCTCCTTAGTATAGATGGAATTCAGATAAATAAGGGACTCGATGGTGAAAGATTAAACTTTCTAATAAATTCCGTTGGAATTTCCTTAAATAATTAATAATAAATTTGTATAAACAGGTATCAATGACGGCATGGAAAATGCCGTTTTTTATGTGCTCTTCATTTATTGCACATATTATAAAAAGTAGAGCTGTAGAATATGGATAGAAAAGGGGAAAGTAGAATATGCATGATATTTTGAAAGAGAAAAAGGACAGCCTTTTGGGCAAACCACCGAGCTTATCCCAGGTGGAAATGGCAGAGTTGGTACTTCCCAATGATACCAATCTTTTGGGAAATCTTCTTGGGGGAAGGCTTATGCACTGGATAGATATCGCGGGAGCTATGGCGGCTTCAAGGCATTCGAATAAGGTTGTAGCAACTGTTGCATTGGACAGCCTGGATTTCAGACATCCGGCTAGAATGGGAGAATTGGTAATGCTTAAGGCGAAGCTTACATGGGTTGGCAGAACTTCCATGGAGGTTTGTGTAAAAGCATATGCAGAAAATTTAAAGACCAGTGCTGTTATTAAAACAAACCAAGCCTTTATCACCTTTGTGGCACTAGACGATGAAGGAAATCCGACGCCGGTTCCGCCGCTTATTCTTGAGACCGATGAGGAAAAGCAAATGTTTAAAGAGGCCGAGATAAGGAGAGCAGAGCGACTCAAAAGAAGAGAAGGAAAATAACGGATGAAGAAAATATTCCAGAAACTTAGGTTTCTTCCATACTTTCTTCACCGTTAATTAGTGATTGGGTAAGATAGATTAATTGATTATTGGGTAAAGTTAAAGCCGGCTTTAAATATTCATAAAGTCGGCTCTATGCTTTTATCAGGTGCATATTAATAATTCTTCTTGTGCGAATTTTGTATAATCGGCACATCCTCTACCATATCTTGTGCATATTAGTTTATGATTCTTCTTGCACCGATGTAACGCTGTACATAATAGCTCTTGTTCAGGTCGGATATTACTACCTTGCCTGCACCGGAGCTTGCGTGTATAAATTTATTGTTTCCAACATAAATTCCTACATGTGAAGGTCCTTTTTTATATGTTGAAAAGAATACTAGGTCACCCGGCTTCAAATTTGATTTTGATATCGGGATACCTTCGTTATACTGTGCACTGGCTGTTCTTTGGATTATTATTCCGTTCTTAAGCATTGTGTAGTGAGTAAAGCCAGAACAGTCAAATCCTGAGGGCGATGTACCACCCCAGACATAAGGAACCCCCTGGTAACTTTTTGCTGTTTGTAGTACTTTATCGGTCTTTAGCTTTCTGGCAGTTTGTGGACCTACAATTCCATCAACAGCAAGGTAGTTATCCCTTTGGTAGTTAATTACCGATTGGTAAGTGATACTCCCGAAATAACTCGTTGGATAGTGGTGAAAATATCCTAAATCCCGCAGGTCTTTCTGAAGTTCTGTTACATTGCTGCCTCTCACACCATGGTACAATAATTTATCGCTCGAATAATAATCCGCAAACGCCGGAGTAATAAAAAAACAGATCGATATAACGGCTGCAATTAACATTGCAGTTATTTTCCTTTTCATAATAAACCCCCTCTTAGTGCCTGGTTTAATCCATGGATCAGGCTTGTTTTTTTCTGTTGACTGTCACAGTGACTCATTATAAGGGGGGTATGAGCATTTATCAACCTGTAATATATGGGATGGAAACAAAGTGAAAAAATACACATTTATTTAATGTGCCCGATTGGTCATAAGTTGTTCAATCGGTAAATATTAATAATTAGGACAATTTATTTTTCAGGACTAATATGGCTAAGAAATCATTTGTCGGAAGTGCTATCATTTTGATGATAGCGAGCTTTGTAGTAAGAATCCTAGGTTTTATATACAGAATATATTTATCAAACCTTATTGGTTCAGAAGGAATGGGTCTGTTTCAGCTCATTTCTCCGGTTTATTCCTTGATTATACTTACTCTGACCTCAGGGATATCCATTGCGGTATCTAAAATGGTGGCAGAGGAGATGGCAAAAAATCACCAAGTAAACCTGCGGCGGATAACTACATGTGCTTGGGGCATTGTTGTATCTATGGGTGTGGTGGTATCTCTACTGATGTTTATATTCATAGACCCGGTTGTGAATATTATTTTAAAGGATTCAAGAACCTATTATTCAATGCTTTTACTAATACCATGCATACCGGTTATTTCTGCAGCATCTGCAATAAAGGGATACTTTTACGGCATACAGGACGTAATACCCACGGCCTGTTCACAGATTGTGGAACAGATTGTAAGAACAGGTCTTGTCATGGCTATGGCAGGTTTTTTCGTAAATATTGGACTGGAGTATGCCTGTGCCATTGCAACTGTTGGGATGTCTGTAGGAGAAATATCGAACCTATTGGTCTTGGTTATTGTTTACAGGCTCAGGAAGTCCAGACCTTCTAAGAGTGTTTCAAAAAAGGGTTTTATGAGAAAGAGAGTTATGGTTAAAGAACTTTTAAAGATTTCCATTCCTGTGTCGTTCAACAGGTTTATTACATCAATCATGGCTACAATTGAGTATATTCTTATTCCAAGGATGCTTCTATTGGCAGGAATGAACTATCAAAGCAGCATACAGGAATATGGGAAGCTAACAGGGATGGCTATGCCGTTAATATTCTTTCCAACGCTTGTGACTTCAGCCCTAGCAACCACTCTTGTTCCGGCTATTTCCGAGGCTATATCCGTCAGGAGCTATAAAACCGTAAACTATAGAATATCCAAGTCGGTGCAGTTGACCTTCATGATGGGGTTTGTGTTCACGGTATTATTCATGAATTATTCTCAAGAGATAGGGGAGCTTGTTTACCGGAGAGAAAATATAGGACACATATTGTATCTTCTTTCTTTTACGAGCATATTTATTTATCTTCAGCAGACTCTTCTCGGGATATTAAATGGGCTTGGAAAACAAGGCATTTCTCTAAGAAACTCTATTGTCGGGTATGTCATAAGGATAGTCTTTGTAGTGTACTGCATTCCTGTATATGGTATTAACGGCTATATTACAGGTATGATTATAAGCTCGATATGCGTGTGTTGCCTCAATGTCGCCACAGTAGTCAAAACAACAGGGATGGTACTTGACTTCAGAAACTGGATTGTAAAACCCGGTCTGGCTGGTGCAATAATGTTCTTTATAGGAAAATATATTGAGAGTTTTTTTACAATTTTTAATCTGGAACATACATGGACTATTGTACTTACCATATTTGGAAATGTCATTGTAGCCTTTTCATTAATGTTTGTTTTAGGTGCCCTTGATAAGGAGGAAATCCTAAAACTTGTCGGACTAAAGAGATCCTGATGAATTGCTTGAAACAAAAATCGCTGCCCCTAAAGGAGATTTCATAAAAAATTTATGAATTTTATAAAATGTATATAAATTTACAATTACTTTTTGCCGATAATATATTGATCTTATTTGGTTCCTAAAGCAATATTAAATTTATATTAACAATATGTGAAATTTTTGTTAAATTATTGAGAGTCCAGTATTATTATTGTATAATAAAACTAATGACTTTACTAATGGCTTTTTGCCTTTTTTATGGGAGTAGCTGTAAGGAGGTGTTGCAGAATGGACGATTACGCAAAGCAGCTAGAAAATAAAATAAAAGAGAAAAATAAGCTTATTGATTATTATAATCAGAAACTAGATATTGACGAGTCAAAGGTTAAAAACGTTGAAGCTGAGCTTGATAGTCTTTTGTACAAGTACTATAAGAAAACACTAAAGGAAAAAACGGACTAGGGTAATTCTATATCCATATAAATAACTAAATACCGGTAAGTTGGTAACTGTACCCTTGCCGGTGAATTACATAGGGGAGTTCTCTCTACAGCTTCTTTCAAGCGTATCATGAAAAAACAAATGGAAATTAGTTGACCAGTATCTATACACACAGCAATTCGAAGGGTTTTAATATCTATATTCTTAAAGATTTCACAAAATAAAACATGAGAATAAAATAGAAAATATGCAGCAGAGAGAACCCTGATACTCCGTATCGGACAAGACAGTCATAAAGCTGACGATTTATCTTAATTAGGTGCAGGAAATAAGTGAAAGGGCTTGATACACCAATATTAATGAGGACACTGGAAATTAAAGCAATCGAATGATATAATATGAGACTGAAATCCTATATGAATTTGAAACAAGAATGTAAAGTGTTTTTTAGCCGAATTGTTGTACAATAGTATTTAAAGATGAGAAAAACTTTAGTTGTTTAGGGGTTATTATATTAGGAGTGATTTTTATTGAGCCGGTCTATGGTAGGCACAAAAAAAGCAACTGTTTTTTTAAAAGTCAAAGGGTTTGTCAGTCTTGTAAGACCAAAGCAATGGATTAAAAACCTTTTTGTGTTTTCGGCCCTAATATTTGCGAAATTGGTATTTGAGCCTGTTTATTTTAAAACGGTGTTTTTGGCGTTTTTATGTTTTTGTATGATTTCCTCCTGCGTTTATATACTCAACGACATTGTTGACGCAGATAAGGACAGGCTCCACCCTAAAAAGAAGACAAGACCTATAGCATCAGGGCTGATAAGTAAGGCGGAGGCATGGGTTTTTCTTGCAGTATTGTTGCCGGTTGCAGTTGCATCGGGTTTTTTGCTTCATGTATATTTTGGCTTGATTCTGGTTATGTACTTTTTAAACAATGTTTTATATTCTATTGCAGTAAAACATATGGTAATACTGGATGTTATGTCGATAGCCCTCGGCTTCTTGCTTAGAGTAATTGGGGGCGGGGTAGTCATTGAGGTATATATTTCCCAATGGATACTTTTATGTACTCTGCTTCTTTCATTATTCCTGGGTTTCAGCAAGAGGAGAAATGAGCTGGTTGTGTTGGAGAACGGTGCCGATTCCCACAGAAAGATATTAAAGGAGTATTCCTTGGAGTTTATTGATAATATGCTTTCGATTGTCACTGCCTCAACGGTTATGGCATATTCTCTTTATACTTTTTCCAGTAAGAACAACTATTTCATGATGCTTACAATACCCTTTGTTTTGTATGGGATTTTCAGATATCAGTATATTATATATATGAAAAAAGAGGGCGGAAGTCCTGAAGAAACTGTGTTGTCCGACATACCCTTAATGATATGTATATTTCTTTGGGTGGTAATAAGCATAATAATTTTGTATCTGGGTTAGATGCTCATGGCAGAATTTATTATTAGAGAATTTTTTCGGGAGGGGTTTATGCACAAGTTAAGCTATTATATATGTCTTGCTTTATACTATTTTTTTGCTAGGCATTTGCCTGCTTCGGATGTAC
Organism: Clostridium sp.; assembly: GCA_012523755.1. Classification (GTDB taxonomy): domain Bacteria; phylum Bacillota; class Clostridia; order Acetivibrionales; family Acetivibrionaceae; genus Hungateiclostridium. The sequence continues at coordinate 12,369 of JAAYTO010000169.1, forward strand.
CTTACAGCTTCGGCTCAAAGCAAATAAGAAGGTTTTTATGCAAAAGGATTTTTAAATACACCGGGAAAAATATTAACATTGAACATGGTGCCTTTTTTGCGTCCGGAAGGGAAATAGAAATCGGAGATAATTCAGGGCTGGGTTTGAATTGCAGGGTAACCGGCCCTTTGAAGATTGGAAAGGATGTAATGATAGGTCCTGATGTTATGATATTTACACAGAACCATAAGCATGACAGGCTGGACATACCGATGAGGCTCCAGACAGATCCCAAAAGGCCTGTAGTGATTGGGGATGATGTGTGGATTGCAGCAAGAGCGATTATTCTGCCCGGAGTAACTGTACATAAGGGAGCTATTGTGGGTGCAGGGGCTGTTGTTACAAAAGATGTACCCGAATATGCCGTTGTGGGGGGAAATCCCGCGAGAATTTTAAAGTTTCGAGACGCCAGAAAGGTTTAGCCTTGAAATTCAATTGGAAATAATGTGAAGTTTTAGTTTGAAAATATGATACAATAAGGTTTTGGAAGATGAAATCAGAAAAAATTTTCTATAACGTTTTGTGCCTTGAGATTGGGAAAGGAATGCATATAAAATGATTAAGGTTCTATATTTATTAAACCATGCAGGTAAAGCAGGGACTGAAAGATATGTACAGACCCTCATAGAAAAGCTTAATAACAAGAGAATAAAGGCTTATTTTGCCTATAATGAGGAAGGACTTTTAGTAGAAAGACTAAAATCCATAGGTGTTGAAACTTATAGGATACCGATGAAGAATCCTTTTGATATTAGGGCTGTGATTGAGCTCAACAAGCTTTGTAGAAAGTTGGGTATACAACTGATTCACACCCAATTTTTGAGGGAAAACTATATTGCTATGTTATCCCGAATTATCAATCCTAAGGTCAGGGTAGTCTATACCAATCACTTTATTCTTGCAAACAATGCGGTGACAAGATTGACCAATAGGCTGTTGACACCCCTTGAGTCCGGAATTATAGCTGTATGCAATCGGGGAAAGGACATGATGGTTTCCAACGGTATAAGCCCCAAAAAGATTCGAGTAATATTTAATGGCGTGGATGCAGATTACTGGGGTGAGGATGTGGAGTCAACCTTAAGGGAGGAACTGGGGATAGACCGGGACAGCTTTGTGTTGCTCTGTGCTTCAAGGTTTGCCCACGACAAGGGGCATAGGTTTTTGATAAATGCCTTGCATGAGCTGAAAAACATGGTGGGATCCCGGTTTAAGTGTGTTCTTTCCGGGGACGGACCCCTTTTGGAGGAGTCCAAAAAGCAGGTGAAGGATCTGGAACTTTCTAAGGCCGTTATTTTTACAGGTTTTCGCAAGGATATAAAAAATCTTATATGCGGATGCGACCTTTATGTTAACTCTTCGGAGCACGAAGCCCTAAGCTTTCTCATTATTGAGGTTCTGGCGTGTGGAATTCCGGTAATTGCCACTGATATGGGGGGGAACAGGGACATAATAAATGAAGAAACAAATTGCGGAATTCTTGTGAAATACAATGATCCGAAGGGATTAGCCGAAACTATAGTTAAGGTTATGGATGACAAGGAACTCCTTAGAACTTGGGGTAAAAATGCTAAAAAAGCTGTAAGAGAAAAATTTAATCTTGATAAAGTAGTGCAGGAAACATATAATTTATACGAGGAAAGCTTGGGGAAATAGCTTTAGTTCCGAAGCTTAATATGTGAAACAAATAATGCAAATATGACAATGAAGGCATAAACTATAGATCCGGTTCGATTTTGAAACGGAACGTAATGCGTTCAAATTTTAACAGGGAGTGAAGGAAATATGATTATTGACAGTAAAGGAAAATTGTTTGGCAAGGTAAGTATAATTGATATTTTGATTTTAGTTGTATTGATTGTGGGAATTGCAGGAGCAGCAAAGTTTTTTATGACGGACTCTGCTCTGCCGATTATTGACAGAACTGAGACATATATAGTTGGGCTGTACTGGGAAGAGTCTCCTGATTTTGCAGTAAATGCCGCAAAAATTGGTGATGTTGCAAGGGATTTTGACAGGGGCTCAGTTTTAGGAAAAGTGACGGATATTCAGATTCATGAGTCAGTATGCTTTATTGAGACAGAAGATGGTCAGGTTTTAGTTGGTTCTAAGCCGGGTTATGTGTCCTACCACATTACTCTTGAGGGTAACGGGACACCCGACGGGTATGGAGGAGTTGTTTTTAATGGCGTGGATTACCAAGTTGGAAGGCAAATGATTGTAAAAGTAGGGAGTGCCATTTTCCAAGGAAGAATAGACAGATTAGAGAAAAAGGGGTAATGCGTTTTGCTCAATAATAGTGTGTTATTAAAGCCTATATTTTTTATAATTAGAATAATAAACACCTCATATGAAGGCAGTGTTTTTAAAAGGGTAATGGATTTTATTTTTGGTTTTTTTAGAAGACTAAACACTGCATATGAAAACAGCTTTACTTCATATTTGGTGCGGTCAATAACGAATTTCTTTTATAACAGTGCCATAATTGGCTTTTTTATTGGAAAAGGAAGGTTTTCCCGGTGGTGGGAGGAAAGCCTTTTTTACAGGGCTATAAATGGTATTTTTGAAATGCCTTCAAAGTTCTTGAAGGGATTTTACCAAAAACATGAAGAATTTTTTTTAGGAAGCATTATAATAAGGCTTGTAAGAGGATTATTGTCAAAGCTTGAATTTATAGTAGGTCTGTTTCTCATAATTATACTGGTGGTGCCCAATGAGCGTTGGAATAATACCTACAATGTTGGTATAGCTGTATTTCTTTGCTTTTTGATCTTTATAAATACCATTATTCAGCGGCATTGGATATTCAATTTTAAGGCATTGGATTTCACCCTTATACTGTTTATGGTGGCGATTACCCTGTCCTTTATTACTTCTTTGAACTCATCTGCCAGTTTAAAGTATATGTTGTTTTATTTTGCAGGTTTTTTGATGGTGCTGGGGATAGTCAGTACTGTTAAAAATGAAGGATCTCTTCAAACGATTATAGAGATGTTTCTACTGGGCATAGCAGTGATTGGTGCTTATGGCGTGTGGCAGGCGGTCACCGGAGCTGTTGCTTTTGACCCGTCACTCACCGATCCCGAGTTGAACCAGGGCATGCCCGGAAGGGTATATGCTACTATGGCAAATCCCAATAACTACGGTGAAATACTTATTATGGCTTTGCCGTTTTTTATAAGTGTTATTCTGAACTCAAAAACCTTTTTGAAAAAGGTGTTTTATATAATTATGTCTCTGCTGCCTTTGATTGCACTTTTCTATACCGGTTCAAGGTCTTCTTGGATAGGATTTGCAGCTTCAGTGCTTGTGTTAACGTTTTTGTTGAACAAGAGGCTCTTGCCCTTTGTATTTTTAGGAGGAGTAATGGTTATACCTTTCCTTCCCCAGCATGTTTACAACAGGTTGTTTACAATTTTTAAGGCTGGCAAGGATTCATCGGCAGTGACAAGAATCAATATTTTAAAGACCGTTTGGCCAATGTTCAAAACCTATATGTTCTCGGGAGTAGGTTTGGGTACGGATGTTTTCAGGCAGGTAATTCAAAATTATCGTCAGTACAGCAAGGTTGTTCCTCCCCACACTCACGTTCTTTACCTGCAGATCTGGATAGAGGCAGGTATTGCCGGATTTATAACATTCATTTGGTATATTTACAGGACTATAAAGAACTCGGTCATTGGTGTATATAATTCAACCGGTTCCCTTAAAAATATAATTGCAGCAGGAGTTGCGTCCCTTGCTGGAATTTTGACTACTTCTTTAGTGGAATACAGTTGGTACTATCCGAGAGTTAAGGTTGTATTCTGGGGGATTTTGGGAATACTAACTGCAGCAGTGGCATTGACGGAAGCAAAAAACAGAAAATTATCGGAAAATCCGTAACAAAAACATGCAATTATTTCGATACAATGAGTAGGGAGTAGAAACATATTGCATGAGGGGTTGGTTGTATGTTTAACTTATTTAAACCAAAGAACCCAAAGAGTAAGTTTGATTGGAGAGTACTGAAGAAGAACGACATTTTGATACTGATATTGGATGAGCGGTGGAATGCCCTCTTTAAAAATGTTGAAAAAACTGAGGATATCAAAGAGCATGAGGGAAGAGTAAAAGAACTTTTAAAGGAAGAGTCGCGTCTTATAGCCGAGTCTAAGGAGATTGCAGCTAAAAAGAAAAAGGACCTTGCCAGAATTATACAGTTAACTCCGCAGGCTTATGAGGATAATAACGAAGAAGCAAAAGAAGAGATGAAAAGATGCGAACTGGAAATCAAACAAATAAATGAACGTATGAAAGAAATTAGCGATGAGCTTGATAATATGCCCAAGAGAATACGTGAGGCAAACCTTCAGCTTTTAGAATGCACTGTGAATTCAGTGTATTTTCGCATGAGGAAGAATCAAAAAAGGCTAAAGGAATTGGAAAAACTAATTGAGGTAACAAAAAAGCAGCTGGAAGAATATATTGATGAGAAAGGAAGATTATCGGAGGACGATACCGATATTTATACATATTTTCACGATCTTCTAGGAGGAGAAGAGTTGGAAAAGTTGGACAGGGAGTACTTTGGGGAGGCATAGTTTAAAATACAATGATTATGCTTTCCTATGCTTTTATGCCTCGAGAAAGGAAGGATACTTAAAATGAAGGTTGTTACACCCGGGCAAATGAGGGAAATTGATTCCTATGCCACTAAAGCCATAGGAATTCCCGGCGTGGTATTGATGGAAAACGCTGCTTTAAAAGTGATTGACGAAATCATAAAGGAACATGATGACGTAAAGGACATGTGCATATATGTGTTTGCCGGAAAGGGCAATAACGGTGGAGATGCTTTTGCAGTGGCAAGGCATCTTTATAACAAAGGTGCAAAGGTGATTGTTTTTGTACTTGCCAATAAGAAAGAGATATCCGGGGATGCTCGTATAAACCTTGAAATATTGGAGAAGATGGGAGTTTGCACCGAGGAGGTTTTAGACGCAGAGAAGCTTTTGGAAATCAGTGTGAGGCTTGATAATGCACAGCTTATTGTGGACGGCATATTCGGAACAGGCTTAAAAGGCAGGGTTGATGGGTATATAGCAGAAATTATAAGGATTATAAACGAGAAGAGAGCACCGGTGATTTCCATAGATATACCTTCCGGGGTTAATGGAGAGACCGGAGAGGTGTGCGGGGAGTGTATCCATGCGTATAAGACAGTGACCTTTGGTTACCCGAAGCTGGGTAATTTTTTACATCCTGGTTGTGAGTTTGCCGGTAAATTGTCTGTTGCAGACATAAGTATACCTGCTGATGTGGTGGAAAGGTTTGAGGTAAAGAGTGAAATTATAGATAGAGACATGATTTTGGATAGTCTGCCGAAAAGAAGTCAAAACAGCAATAAAGGTGATTACGGCAGGGTACTTATTATAACCGGATCCCCGGGGATGACAGGGGCAGGATGCCTTGCGGGAGCCGCAGCACTGCGGACCGGGACGGGTCTTTTATATATTGGAGTTCCGGATTCCTTGTCGGGAATATATGATAGCAATCTTTTGGAAGGGGTGACAATTCCCCTTGAAGACGGGGGCTTCGGATATCTTTCCAAGGAATGCCTACCCAATCTTATGCAGTTATTGGAGAAGATGGATACAGTAGTTATAGGGCCAGGATTATCCACAAAAGAGGATGTGAAGGATGTGGTTTTCAGTGTTGTCGAAAACTGCCCGGTACCACTGGTAATTGATGCCGACGGTTTAAACGCGGTGGCTTCTGATATATCTGTTTTAAAAAGGAGCAGAACAGAGATGGTTTTGACTCCTCATCCCGGTGAGATGGCAAGGCTTTTAGGTACCACTGTTTCGGAGGTTCAGAGCAACAGAATAAAGATTTCACGGGAATTTTCAGAAAAATGGGAGGTTATAACCGTTCTCAAGGGTTCGAAAACCCTTGTAGCCGTTCCCGATGGCAGGGTGTTTATTAACCCCACAGGGAATTCCGGTATGGCAACTGCAGGGAGTGGAGATGTACTGGCAGGTATAATTGCAGGTTTTTTGGGACAGGGTCTAAATCCTTGTGATGCGGCAACGGCTGCTGTGTATT
>JAAYTO010000170.1 GCA_012523755.1 Clostridium sp.
AAAAAAGATCAAGAAAGATACCCTAAAAGAAGTTTGAGGTCCAGACGTTTTCTTGCCTGAATATTAAATGCTGAAATGGCATTTTAAAAAACTCTCTTGTGAGAGTATTGGCAGGAGATGGGTTCATGCTTTTACCGTGCCTTGAGGAATTGGGTTAATTGAATTATGTTTTCGAATGCATTATAATAAAATTTATATATTTCTTGAAAGAGGCATAAACACACTACTTAAAACAGGTGATTGAATGATATGTTACAGAAATTGGGTTATGAATGATTTTCCTGAAGAAAAAGTTCGTAGGCTGGCTAGTGAGGCAGGTATTTCAAAGCTTCTTGCCAAGGTCTTTTTGTCAAGAGGTGTTGAGGATCCGGGTTATATAACCGAGTTTTTGAATCCATCTATGGATAGGCTTCATAACCCTTTTTTAATGCGAGACATGGAAAAAGCAGTGGAAAGAATAATTAAGGCTCTTGATAACAACGAAAAAATACTTATTTACGGAGATTATGATGTAGACGGTATAACCAGTACTTCAGTTCTTTATGATTTTTTTAGAAGCTTAAATAGGGATGTATGCTATTATATTCCCGATAGATTTAATGAGGGATACGGCATATCCATGGCATCAGTTGAAAAGATTCAGGGTATGGATATAGACCTGATGATTACTGTCGATTGCGGGATTACTGCTTTTGAAGAGATAAAATATTTATCCGGTAAAGGTTTGGATGTTATAATAACCGACCATCACGAGTGTAAGGAGGAGCTTCCGACGGCTTACGCTGTAATAAATCCTATGCGTAGTGACTGTGACTATCCCTTTAAGAAGCTTGCGGGAGTGGGTGTCGCATATAAGCTTGTTGAGGCTGTTTCTATGCGAATGGATATAGAGGGAGTGGCAGAACGTTACTTTGATCTGGTTGCCCTGGGTACCGTTGCGGATGTAGTTCCTCTTTTAGGGGAGAACAGGATTATTGTAAAGCATGGTCTACCTATGATTGAAAATACAACTAATATCGGATTGCGTGCTCTTTTAAGGGCATCCGGAGCGGAGGACAGGAAGGCTACTTCTTTTATGGTAAGCTTTTGTCTTGCTCCAAGGATAAATGCAGCGGGAAGAATTGGTGATGCGGCAAGGGCTGTAGACCTATTTACCACAAAGGAGGAAACGGAAGCTGTTAAGATAGCAACAGAACTTGATCAAGAGAACAAATTACGTCAAGAAAATGAGCTTACTATTTTAGAAGAAGTAAAAAATATTATTGAAAAAAGTATAGACTTAAAGAAGGACAAGGTAATTGTTGTGGCAGGAGAAGGGTGGCATCATGGCATTATAGGCATAGTAGCTTCAAAAATTACCGATAAATACTATAGACCCTGCATAATTATTTCTGTTGAGGATGACATGGCCAAAGGCTCAGGAAGAAGCATAGAAGGGTTTAATCTGTTTGAGGCGTTGGAACATTGTCAGAGCCTGCTGGAAAGGCATGGAGGACATGAGCAGGCAGCGGGGTTGACATTAAAGAGAGACAAGATTGATGACTTAAGGAGAAGGATAAATGAATATGCTGATTTAGTACTTGATAAATCAGCTCTTGTTCCTAAGATTAAGGTTGATGCAAGCATGACAAAGGAGGACATAGTACTCGAGAATGTCAGAATGATTGAGCTCTTAGAGCCTTTTGGAGCAAACAACCCTCAGCCGCTGCTAAGGTGTGACAATTTAGTAATTAATGAGGTGCGTGCTGTAGGACAAAATAAGCATGCGAAAATCAGATTTAATAATGACGGTCTTATTACCGAAGCTATAGGATTTAATATGGGTGAAATAGTAAAGGTTTATGGCGAAGCGGATGTTGTCGATGTTGTATGTACTATGGAAGCAAATTTATGGAACGGTAATGAAAGTGTTCAACTAAATATAAAAGATTTGCGACCCGGATATAAGGTGATTAAGGAAAACAAGTTTTATATGAGCCTTGATCGAAGTGTCGATTTTAGTATCTCACAGAAGGATGATATGGTTGATGAGGTATTGTCGGGAATTAGAAAAATAAGCTCGGAGATAGACATTGTAGAAGCAATAAATGAGTTTCTTTCAAAAAATGAAAGGGTAGCAATTCTGGTAAACTCTATTAACGCGTTACACAGCATCGAATATGCCATGGAAAGATACTTGTTTCCAATTAGGGACAAATACATGACATACTACTTATGTACAGAACCGAGGGACAGTAAACCAGTATCCATAGTCGTGAATCCTTATCCAGCGAAGGAGTATCTTTCAAACTTTGACAGGGTGATATTGTATGGTGAATGGACATCAAAACATTATTTGTATAATATTGTAAGATTAATTGATTTGAGCAGGGTTTATGTTTATAATAGAATAATAATTGCATTTAATGATGATGATATTTTATTGAAAAGACAGGACATGGTGGCGGTATTTAAATATTTAAAATCAAACTATGACCGGGATATTATTATAGAAAATCTGTTTGCCTTTGCCAGAGGAATTGAGAGACATTTTAATATTCCAATGAATTATTTCAAGGTAAAAAGGGCTATACAGGTTTTAGAGGAAATTTCAATCCTAGCAAAAATGCCCTTTGGCAAATATGGGTTGAAAATTACAATGCTTAATACAGGAAAAGACAAAAAGAATCTTGAAGATTCTCGTCTTTTTAAAAGTATTCAGTCGTTATTGAGTAGTTGAGGGATTGATATATACAAAGCGTTTATTTTGTTATGGAGGGGTTAGTATGGATTTAAAATCTAAATTAAGAGAGGTAATGAATTTTCCAAAGGAAGGAATAAATTTTATTGACATTACGACAGTGCTTCAAGATGCACAGGCATTAAAGGAATGCATTGATGCGATGAAAGAAAAGATCGAGACTTTTGGGGACTTTGATCTAATTGTAGGACCGGAATCAAGGGGGTTTATTTTTGGAACTCCCCTAGCATATGTTATGGGAAAAGGCTTTATACCTATTAGAAAAAAAGGCAAGCTCCCATATAAAACAATCAATGTGGAGTACCAACTTGAGTATGGGAAGGATATTCTTGAGATGCATATAGATGCTATAAAAGAGGGACAAAAAATTGTTATTGTTGATGATCTCCTCGCAACGGGCGGAACTACGGAATCAAACATCAAACTGGTGGAACAGTTGGGGGGAGAAGTAGTGGGAATAGTCTATTTTGTTGAACTTTCCTTCCTAAACGGAAGGGACAGGTTGAAGAATTATAATGTTGAGTCCATTGTACAATATTAAATTTTAGGGTTTAAAGGGTGTATATTAATCAAGCGAAGAAAAATGCGGAAGGAACTTGAGTTTCTGGAACATTTTTCTTTAAATTTATTTAATACACCCGTATTTAAATCGGGATTGACTTGGGGGAATACTTAATGGATGATGGCTATAAACGGCTTATAAGAAAAATAAGAAAATACAACCCAGACTGCGATTTTGATCTTATTGAAAAGGCTCACAATATATCACTGGAGGCTCATCAGGGCCAGCAGAGAGTTTCCGGAGATCCTTTCATTGTGCATCCTATGGAAGTTGCCAATATATTGGCTGATTTTGAGCTTGATTGTACTGCTATTGTTGCAGGTATACTTCATGATACTATTGAAGATACCACTTGTACCTATAAGGAGATTAAGGAGAAGTTTGGGGAAGAAGTAGCCAGTTTGGTGGATGGTGTAACCAAACTGGGTAAGATTCCTTATACGTCAAAGGAAGAGTTACAGGCCGAGAATTTAAGGAAAATGTTTCTTGCAATGGCAAAAGATATTAGAGTCATGCTTATAAAGCTGGCTGACCGTTTGCACAATATGAGAACCCTCAAGTATATGTCTCCCGAAAAACAAATCGAAAAAGCCAAGGAAACCTTGGAGATATATGCACCTCTTGCCCATAGGCTTGGTATATCCAAGATTAAGTGGGAGCTTGAGGATCTATGCTTTAGATATTTAGACTCAAAGGGCTATTACGAATTGGTAAACAAAATAGCCCAGAAAAGAAGAGAAAGAGAAGCATTTATAGCAAAAATAATCGAAACTCTCCAAGAGAAAACTATTGAGATTGGAATAGAAGCACGTATTGAGGGCAGACCCAAGCATTTTTATAGTATTTACAGAAAGATGATTCAGCAAAACAAAACCTTAGATCAAATCTTTGATCTATTTGCCCTAAGGGTAATTGTAAATTCGGTAAAGGACTGTTATGCTGTGCTGGGGCTTGTTCATGAGATATATAAACCTATGCCCGGTAGATTTAAGGATTATATAGCCATGCCAAAGCCTAACATGTATCAGTCCCTTCATACCACTTTAATTGGGCATGAAGGTATTCCCTTTGAGGTGCAGATAAGGACATGGGAAATGCATAGAGTAGCTGAAGTGGGAATTGCAGCTCACTGGCGGTATAAGGAGGGCAAAGCAGCTGATGAAGGATCGGACAACAAGCTTTCATGGTTGAGGCAGCTTTTAGAGTGGCAGAAGGAAATGCGGGATGCTAGTGAGTTTATGGAGACCTTGAAAATAGACCTTTTTACCGATGAGGTTTTTGTCTTTACTCCTAAAGGGGATGTTATCAGTCTTCCTGCCGGTTCAACACCGATAGATTTTGCCTATTACATTCATAGTGCTATTGGAAACAAGATGTCCGGTGCAAAGGTGAATAATAAGCTTGTTCCCATCGAGTATGTTTTAAAGAACGGAGATATTGTAGAAATATTAACCTCATCCAATGTACATGGACCAAGCCGTGATTGGTTGAAAATCGTTAAGAGCTCTCAGGCCAAGAATAAAATTAATCAATGGTTTAAAAAAGAAAAAAGGGAAGAAAATATTATAAGGGGTAAAGAGATGATTGAAAGGGAGTTGAAAAAGCAGGCTTTTACCTACAATCAACTCTTTAAGCCTGAATGGGTTGAAATAATAATAAAAAAGTATACCTTTAGTTCTTTGGATGATATTTATGCTGCAATAGGTTATGGTGCAATGACTGCTAACAGAGTCATCTCCCGGCTGAAAGAGGAGTACAGAAAAAGCATTAAGCTGGATGAATTTACTGAACATATGGCTGAGGCGATTGAACAAAAAAAGAAAACTGTTACGAAAAACCTTCCTGAAAACGGTGTTATAGTGAAAGGAATTAAAAACTGTCTTGTAAGAATTTCCAGATGTTGTAATCCTGTTCCCGGTGATGATATTATTGGTTATATCACAAGAGGAAGAGGCGTGTCGATACACCGCAAGGACTGCATAAATATAACAAATAATATTGATGGTGATAATCGGCTTATTGAGGTCAGTTGGTATACTTCAAACAATGTGGCATATAAGGCTGATATTACAGTAATGGCCAATGACAGGACTGCACTTTTGATGGATATAACCAATGTTATTGGTGAAGCCAAGATTCCGCTTAAGGCAATGAATGCCAGGACTACCAAGGATCAGATTGCAATTATGAACTTAACTCTGGAGATAACAAATACTGAACAGCTTGAGAAAATAATAAAAAAAATCAGAAGGGTTAATGGGGTGTTTGAGGTTACCAGAAACAGGCAATAATGAGGATTTAAATATATAAAGGGGATATTGTAATGAGAGCAGTTGTTCAGAGGGTGAAATCTTCTAAGGTTACAGTTGAAGGTGAAACTGTAGGGGCAATCGAAAAAGGTTTAATGGTTCTTTTAGGTGTGGGTGCAGATGACACTGAAAGGGATGTAGAATACCTTGCAGACAAGATTGTCAACCTAAGGATTTTTGAGGATGAAAACGGAAAAATGAACATTTCATTAAAGGATGTGGGTGGTGACCTTCTTGTGGTATCGCAGTTTACGCTGTATGGGGACTGCAGGAAGGGAAAAAGACCTAGCTTTGACAAGGCTGCCGGGGCTAAGAAGGCAGAAGAGCTTTATGAAAGGTTTGTAAAGGCTTGCAGAGATTATGGTTTGAAAGTTGAGAGCGGCAAATTTCAGGCTGAAATGATGGTTGAAATCTATAATAACGGACCGGTTACAATCCTTTTAGACAGCAGTAAGGAATTTTAAGTTTTGAACAGGGTAATGGGGGTTATTTAGGACGAAATTTATAAATACTATAACTATTGAATAGGTGGAGGATACTATGATATTGGAATGTATACCCTATGGACTTTTCGGTTCAAACTGTTATATTGTCGGAGACAAGGGAGAGGGAGTGGTTATTGACCCTGGCTGTGATCCGGATGAAATAATCAGGGTGGCTCGGAAGAACGATCTTTCTATAAAATATATTATAATAACCCATGGACATATTGATCATATGATTTCTGTGGAAGAAGTGCGTGAAAAGACAGGGGCAAAGGTTCTTATACATGAGGGGGATGCGGATAAACTGACAGACTCTTCCTTAAACGATGCCCTTGGCATGGGGATGGGCATTACATGCAAAAAAGCTGATAGGTTATTGCATGACGGAGACAGGCTGAGGGTCGGAGAAATCGATTTTGAAATAATACATACCCCCGGGCACTCCGCAGGAGGTATTTGTATAAAAGCAAAAGACTGGGTTTTCACTGGAGACACCCTTTTTAATATGGGTATCGGAAGAACCGATTTTGCTGACGGGGATATGGAAACACTTCTGGGCTCAATTAAAACAAAGCTATTGGTACTTGACGACAGCACCGTTGTATATCCCGGGCATGGTGAACCTACCACGATAGGAGCTGAAAAGAGAAGGTTTTAATCACGAGGTGGCAAGCTGTATAAGACTGGTGGGAGTACAATGAAAATTTACATAAGACTTGAGGGTCACGATTTTAAATACGAGATAGAGGACGTAATAAGGCTTTTCTTTGGGAATGGAGATATAAATATAGAATACCGGGATTTAGGAGAGGATAATTCGGGTTTTATTCTATATTCCGGTCTGGAAAGGCTGATAACGGCTGATGAAAAGCACTGTATAAAAACTATGCTTGAAGTAAATGGCGACATAAAATTTATTGAGAATGAAATTATAGCGATATCCTCCGAGGAGGATGAGCATGAGGTAAAAAAGATAAAAAAGAGGGAAATCAAAAGGCAGGTTTACAGGGCTTTGTCGCGGTACACGGCAAAAAAGATGCCCTGGGGAGTGTTGACGGGAATAAGGCCTGCCAAAATAGTGCATGAATTAATGAACAGAGGTCTTGACCGGGAGCAAATCTATTCAAGGCTGACGGATTATTATTATGTATCCGGGAAAAAGGCAGAACTCTTATATAACATTGCTCAAAAGGAGAAGCCCGTGCTGGATAGTGCAGGATACGATAAGATAAGCATTTATATTGGAATACCTTTTTGCCCCACAAGATGTTTGTACTGTTCTTTTACATCAAATCCCGTAAAGAAATATGCCCCTTTCGTAAAAGACTATATTGGGGCCCTAAAAAAGGAAATATCTGGTGTTGGTGAGATTCTCGATTCGAAGGGGTTTACGGTTCAGAGTATTTATATAGGAGGAGGTACGCCTACCTCTATTGATGCTTCTTATCTTGAAGAACTCCTTATCCATATTGAGAAGGTTTTTAATATGACGGAAACAAAAGAGTATACATTGGAGGCCGGCCGTCCGGACTCAATCGATGGAAAAAAGCTGGAGGTAATTAAAAAGAGTAAAGTAAACAGGATAAGTATAAATCCGCAGTCCATGAACGATGAGGTTTTAAGAGACATCGGCAGACTTCATACGGCAAAAGATATTGTTGATGCCTTTAACCTCGCGAGAAATATGGGATTTGACAATATTAACATGGATGTTATTGCAGGACTTCCGGGAGAAAGACTTGAGGATTTTAAGTATACATTGAAAAGAATTGCTGAACTCGATCCTGAAAGCATTACAGTTCATACAATGGCAATCAAGCGGGCATCAAGGCTTAACGAAGATAAGGACAGCTATAGATTGATATCCGGAAATGAGGTTGCTAAGATGGTGGATGCTGCTTATGATTTTATAACAAAGAATGGTCTTGAGCCCTATTATATATACCGGCAGAAGAATATGCTGGGAAACCTTGAAAACATAGGCTACAGCAGACCGGGGTATGAGTGTATGTATAATATTCAAATCATGGAGGAAAAACAGACGATAATAGCTTTAGGGGCAGGAGCCGTAACCAAGGTTGTTTTCCCTGAAAATGATAGAATAGAGAGGACTTTTAATGTAAAGAGCGTTGAGGAGTATGTTGACCGAATTGAAGAAATGATTGGTAGAAAACGCAGTTTGATTGACTAGTACCAAATTATGGAACACATTTACTATTGCAAATGTATCAATAAAAAAGTATTATTATATTAAGCATACTAAATACAAGGAGGGCCAATTAATGTATTGTAGAAATTGTGGTAATCAGATGGAAGGTCAGGCTGCAATATGTGTAAAATGTGGTGCAGCAAGGAACAATGGCGATAATTTCTGTCACAACTGCGGTCAGGCAACTAGTGCAGGTGCTCAAGTTTGTGTCAATTGTGGTGTTAAACTTGCAGGAGGAGACGAACAAAAGTCTAAGCTGGCAGCTGGTCTACTGGGTATCTTTCTTGGCGGATTAGGTATACACAGATTTTACTTGGGTTATACAACTATGGGTATAATTCAAATTGTAGTCAGCTTGATAACCTGTGGTGCCGGTTCAATATGGGGCTTTATTGAGGGTATTTTAATACTTTGTGGAAGCACTATAACAAAAGATGCTAAAGGTAACCCTTTGAAGGATTAATAATTAAATATTTCTGTATCTTAACAATAGTATGAATTTAAAATGTCTGGATATTTGAATCTGGACATTTTGCATTTTTAAATAAATTTTGATGAATGAAAAGTAATTGAAATGTTTATTTTGCTTAGGTTTTAAAGGCTCTAAGAATGGTGTTTGTGAATATTTTATGTAAATTATAATGGAAAATGTAGCATTGTGTATAATTTTGTAGTATAATATATTTATCTGAAATATGGTTACAGAAGTTTTAGTTTCTGTAATAAGGTATTATTTTTTTGTTTTGGCAGTACCAAAGTAGGAGGGAAGTTTATGCCTACTCTGAATCTCATTATTGCGGATAAGGATCAGCCTTATCTAGACACGCTTGTTGACTTTCTTTATTCTAAGTATGGAAACAGGTTCTATGTTCAATCCTTTTCAAATGAAAACACCTTTAATGAGTATATTGAAAAAGCTGAGCGGATAGATATTCTTCTTATAAGCCCGGAGTTTTACTCAAAGGAGCTTGACCTTGAAAAGGTAGTTGCACCAATAATTTTATCAGCCGGAATTATTTCGGAAGATATAAAAAACTATAAAATAATAAATAAGTATCAAACAGGTGATAAGCTGGTAAGCAGCATTTTAAATATTTTTTCTGAGACAAGCAATTATGAGTTTTGTACAGAGGATAGCGATAAACGCACCAAGGTGATTACCTTTTATTCGCCGTGCGGAGGAGCCGGTAAATCTACCTTAGCTGTTGGTACAAGCGTGCAATGTGCACAAAACAATATGAGCACCTTCTATCTTAATTTCGAAAAATTTCCCAGCACGGGTCTTTATTTTGATTCTAACAACAGCAGTCAGAATTTTTCCAATATTTTGTATTATCTGAAGGAGAATAATAAAAACCTGTCTCTTAAAATTGAAGGCAGCAGGTCTATTGACCGTTCAACGGGGGTTCATTATTTTTCACCTCCCGAAAATGTTTTTGATATAGATGAATTAACGTCGGATGAAGTAAAAAAGCTTGTTGGTCAGTTGATAAAAATGGCATGCTATGATGTGGTTATTATGGATATCAGTTCCGAGTTGAATGATGTAAACATTTCAGTATTAGAATGCAGTGATTTAGTATATTTTGTTCTGCCTTATGATACGGTTTCGAAACATAAACTGGAAATGCTCATGAAAGGATTTGAAATACTGAGCAAAAGAGAAGGTATACATTTTTTGGAAAGGGCACAGCTTATACTGAATAAATGCATAAATTCAGGTCTTTCTGATTTAGTTAATCTTGTTTTGAATGGCAAGCCTGCCTTTTTGCATATTCCATATATAAAAGGTCTAGATGCGAGTTTTGGTACCGAATATCTTGCGGATTTGGATAATCCGTTGGGCAACTCTATAAATCAAATAGTTCAAAGGCTTATAAAGGAGCAGTAATTGAGTAAGGTGGTTTTATGCAGTTGGAAGAAAGAGCGAATCTCATAAATGAGATAAAAAAGCAAATAAAAGAGACTATTGACTTGAGAAAAGATTTTTCAGATGAAGAGATAAGAGAACTGATAACCAATATAGTGTTTGAAAAGACTGGGAAATATTATTTAAGTGTCAGTGAAAAAAAGGAAATAATTGATGATATTTTTAACTCTATGCGAAGACTGGATATACTCCAGCCTATCATTGATGACAAAAGTGTGACTGAAATTATGATAAACGGTCCCGACACAATATTCATTGAGAAGAATGGCAAGATCAACAGGATGAATGTAAAATTTGAAGATCGTCGTAAGCTTGAGGATGTAATCCAAACCATGGTGTCAAAAGTAAACCGGACAGTGAATGAGGCTTCTCCAATTGTAGATGCCAGGCTTGAGGATGGTTCAAGAGTGAATGTGGTTTTGCCGCCCATAGCTTTAAACGGCCCAATTGTCACTATCAGAAAGTTTCCGGAAAGACCCATAACGATAGATCAGCTTATCGAATTTGGTTCAGTTACTGAAGAAGTTGCGGATGTACTCGATAGAATGGTAAGGGCTAAATACAATATTTTTATAAGCGGAGGTACTGGTTCCGGAAAGACCACATTTTTAAACGCCCTTTCCAATTTTATTCCTAAAGATGAGAGGATTGTGACAATAGAAGATTCTGCTGAACTTCAAATTATCGGGCTGGACAACATTGCTAAAATGGAGACGAGAAACGCCAATACTGAGGGAAAAGGAGAAATAACAATCCGGGATTTAATTAAGACATCCCTTAGGATGCGGCCAGAAAGGATAATAGTCGGAGAGGTGCGTGGATCGGAAGCATTGGATATGCTTCAAGCAATGAACACCGGACATGATGGTTCTCTTTCAACGGGGCATGCGAATTCTCCAAAGGATATGCTTTCAAGACTGGAGACAATGGTATTGAGCGGTTCTGCGATGCCTTTAGAAGCCATACGGCAGCAGATAGCCTCAGCGATAGACATAATTATTCATCTTGCAAGACTGAGGGATAAAACAAGGAGGACTATGGAAATCACCGAGATAGCAGGATATGAAAAGGGAGAAATAATTTTAAATCCCCTTTACGAGTTCGAAGAAGAGGGAGAGACACCACAAAAGGTTATCATTGGTTCTTTGAAGAGAACAAAAAACAAGATGGTTAACACATGGAAATTTAAAATGGCGGGCATACCGGATGAGTTTTAAGGCTTTCAGGCCAGTGGGAGATAAACCATTAGGAAAGAGGAAGATAGAATGGATTGGATTTTTAAAAATTCAAAGTCTTTTGAGAAGGCGGATGTTTTAATCGATTACGATGTATATGTAATGAAACCGGTTGAAAAGATTTTATACGTTACTGCAGCTGCTGTGGTGATTTTTATCATTGCCTTTGTTTTTTACCACAGTATAATATTGTCGCTGCTTTTGACCCCCTTGTCTTTATTTTATCCAAAAATAAGGACGAAGGAGATAATAAGAAAGAGAAAGAATGAATTGAATCTTCAGTTTAAAGACCTTTTATACTCCCTTTCCTCTTCACTGACTGCCGGAAAGTCCATTGAATCTTCGTTTAAGGAGGCTATAAAGGATTTATCCATTTTGTATCCTTCTCCCGAAACCTATATAATTCAGGAAGTTGAGTACATAGTAAGGCGAATCGAAATGAATGAGACTATTGAGAGTGCCTTAGAGGATCTTTCAAGAAGGTCTCATCTTGAGGATATAGAAAACTTTTTTGACGTCTTTAAAACATGCAAAAGGACAGGGGGAAACATGGTGAGTGTTATGCGAAATACTTCCAATATCATTAATGACAAGATTGAGATAAAAGAAGAAATAAACACAATGCTGTCGTCAAAAAAGTTTGAACAGAGGGTTTTATCCATAATGCCTGTTTTGATAATAGTTATACTTTCGGTTACCACTGAAGACTATATGGCTCCAGTATTTAATACACCGATTGGCAGAATTGTTATGACAATTGCAATGGTTGTAATTGCTGCAGGTTATTTTATTTCAGCGAAAATTATGGATATTAATGTGTAGCTTTTGTGGAGGGTGTAATGATTATAGTATTTTTGGTGTATTTTGTAATTTTCATTGTATTGTTTTTACTATCAAGAAACAAATATAAAGATTATATTGAGCCTTTAGACAAGAAGGAATACAAACTAAAAAGCTTTTTGCCGATGGGTTTTTTTATCCTTGATAAAATTAAGTACAAGTATGCTTCCAAATATGACAGGATGCTGCAGTCTAAAATAACAGAGTTAAAAGAAGCAAAGTATTCGCTTTATTATCTGCAGGT
This sequence comes from Clostridium sp., assembly GCA_012523755.1. Classification (GTDB taxonomy): domain Bacteria; phylum Bacillota; class Clostridia; order Acetivibrionales; family Acetivibrionaceae; genus Hungateiclostridium. The sequence goes on from JAAYTO010000170.1 coordinate 12,555, forward strand.
TCATATGGCCAATAAGGTTACCCTTATGTTGGTGGTATTGCTGCTTATTACCTTTGCGGGTATTTCCATGGATGAATTTGATATAAGCTATGTAGTGTTCGGAGTTTTAGCACTTGGGGCGGTTGTTTATTTTACTGATAATGAGCTTACTGAGAAAGTTAAAAAAAGAAGGCTTAGTATTCAAATTGATTTTCCTGATTTTCTAAACAAACTCATCCTGCTGGTTAATGCTGGAATGGCAATGCCTAGGGCATGGGAAAAGATTGTAACTGAGAGCAAAAAGGATACTGTTTTATATAACGAGCTCAGAACGGTACTTGCGGACATCCGAGGCGGCAAATCTCAAATAAGTGCTTTTGAGGATTTTGCTAAGAGATGTAGGATACCTGAAATAACCAAGTTTGTATCTGTTGCATTGCAGAACCTCAGCAGGGGAAATGCTGAAATGATACCAATACTAAGGCTTCAGGCAACGGAATGCTGGGAGATGAGAAAGCATGCGGCAAAGAGACTGGGGGAGGAGGCATCAACTAAAATGCTGTTTCCAATGGTACTTATGTTTGTCGCAATAATTCTGATTGTTGCAACTCCTGCAGTTTTAGCTTTGATGAGTAGCATGTAATTTTTGAAGGGAGGTGAGGTATTTGCTTAGTTTGATGAAAAATTTTATTAAAGAGGAAGATGGTATGGGAACAGTTGAGATAGTAATAATAGTTGCAGTTTTAGTTGCAATTGCTCTTATTTTCAGGAAAGCAATATACAACTTTGTAAAGGAAATAGTAGGTAAAATATTCAATGATGGTGTAAAGGATGAGGTTACAGAAGGACTATAGGGGAAAGCATAACAGAATTTGTTATTAGGGCATATGAAAATGTGCCCTAATAGATCTTTTTTAAAAAACCATTTTATACAAAGGACAACAATTACATTAGTAAAAGAATTTCAAAAAGCGAAATGACCAAAAGGCAGAGGAGTTTTGTACTTCAGGATTTTACTGTTTTACAAACTAGGTTCTGAGGATAATGATGATTTTAATTTCAGAGGTAAATATTTATATGATGCAGTTTAAAGTGGGAATTATAAAGGAGAATAAGGGAAGTTTTACGGTGGAGGCCTGTATAATTGTTCCGGTTGTGATAATGAGCATTCTTGCATTAATTATGATTGGAGAATTTTTATATCAACAGTCCTGTATTCAAAGTATTGCCAACAGGGCAGCACAGCGGGGAGCTGAAATATGGAACTGTCCTGCTAAGGATATGGTTTATGCGCAGATTACAAAAGATAGAATGAAAGATGTGAGTCTTTATTGGAGGATAGGGGAGTCGGACTCAGAAAGACAAGTAAAAAAATCTAAAATAGAAGAATACACAAAGTATATGGTATTTCACGATTCTGTTTTAGGTGAGCCTGTTAATGTGGAAGTAACCGCCAATATGGTGGAGGACTATATATTTTATAAAAAAATAAGGGTTACGGTTACAGCAGAGTATAATAACCCTTTTGCGTCTTTTTTAAAAGCCTTTGGACTTAATAACACAATTACAATAAAAGCTCATTCGGATGCTGTAATTAACGAGCCGGTTGAATTTATCAGATCCATCGATTTTGCCGCTGATGTTGTGGAAGAAATAGACAACAAGTTCTTAAATAATAAGGGAAGCGAAGCGATAGCCAATATCAAAGAAGGATTTAAAAATATTTTTTCCAAGGTCACAGACTTCATTGACGGTAAGACTGGGAACAATGAAGGGGGCTGATGTATTATGAGAATCATAAAAAAAACCGAGGGTGCCATATCGATTTTTCTTTGTATAATACTTTTGGCAATGATGGTGCTGGCAAGTGTTCTGGTGGAAGGGACACGTGTAAAATCAGCTACAACGCAAATAGAGAGTGCTTTAGACAGTTCGGCTAAATCTGCATTGGCTAACTATAACTATTTGTTAAAAGAGCTTTATGGACTCATGGCTTTAGCCGGGGACGACCCGGAACTTCTTAAAGATGAGATTGCATACTACCTTGAGAGAACTCTTATGATAGCTGACACCAAAGGAAACGACTCAGAAAGTGAATCTTTATGGAATGTAATAACCGATTCTAAAACAGGAAGTTTGGTTTTGGACTTTTTCGGTTTTAAAGATGAGGGTTTGCCCCCATTGGATTTGTATGACTATGGGATTGAGGAATTAAAGGTTCAGCCCCTGTATAATTTGTCGGAGCCTGAGGTTTTAAGGGCTCAGATACTGGAGTATATGAAATATAGGGCTCCGAAGCAGTTAGCACAAGGGCTTATGGATAAATTTCTTACTTTTAAGGATTTTAAGAAGCAGGCGGATGTATTGTCAAAGAAAATGGATGTCGATAAAAAACTCACCAGCATAAAGGAAAAACAGATTACGGCATCGGATAATATTGTGACGGTAAACAAGTTTTCTACCGACTTCAATATACCCAATCAACTGGAAATAGCAGCCGGATATATATTGGAGAGAATAAAAATTGAAAAGGAAATAGAGAACCAAAGGGTGAGGATAAAGGAGACGGAAGATAAGATTAAACAATACAAAGATGAAATTGATGAATTGATGGAGGAAATCGAAAGAAAGAAAAAAGAAGCCGAAAAAAATGAAAAGGATACAGGCGATTCGGATACCGCAGATGTTTCCGATGTTTCAGAAGACCCAAAGACAGAGGATGCGGCTAAAGGGGATATTTCGGAAGAAGTCCGGAGAATTAATGAGCTTATAGCATTAATTAGGAATTTGGAAGGTTCCATACCCGGGTTAAAATCGGATATTGAAAATACGGAAATAGAATTAAAAACTAAAAAGACACAGATTACAGAAATAAAAGCCACATTATTAAATTATTTGGATAAGACTGTTAATGCAGCCCAAAAGTCTAAAAGTGCCCTTGTTGGCATAAGAGATGAATCCAAACAGACCGTTAAAATGATTGACGGAATCAGCGAAGAGCTTAAAGGAGAAAGCAACGAGTTTTCAAACACCGTAAGGGTTGACCTTGGCGGCAAAAAAGAAAAGATATCGACAGAAGACTTAAATCCCAAAATTGCACAAGTGGAGCATAATATTAGTATTCTGAAGGGTGTAGAGAATTATATACATAATGCCAAACTGGATGAGCTTGGCTTAAGCGATTTTAACGGCCGGGTTCCGGATATTGATGAAATACGAGACAGGCTTTGTATTGGTTTGATAATGAGCCAAATAGGGGAGTACAACGGTAAGGCAAATGGTATTCCCATTGATTACTATGAGGATAAAGGGATAATCTCTGACCGTCCGAAGGATGGCGAGAAGGACCCAAGGGATGCCATAAAGGACTTTATTAAGAACGGTGGACCGAAAGATCAAAAGGAAATAAAAGAGAACGAAAAGAAAATGCCTGAAGATGTTCCTTCCAAAAAAGGATATGAGGGGACTTCCCTTGATGAAATTGCCCGGGACAAGGAATACATTGACTCGGTTCTTAAGATTATAGCATCACAGGATTATTACACTACTCAGAGATTCTCGGGAGATATGGGAGAACTGACAGATATTAACCTTAATGATGCTTCATTTTCAGGTGCGGACACCCACTTTTCGAAAAATGGATTAAGTATTATTTCCCAATTTTCCGATATGTTTGTTGATGGTCTTTATAATTTGAGGGATGAAATTTTTATAAACGAGTACATAATGGGCAATTTTGCCAATTGCACAACAGATTTAGAAAAGGATTTGGATTTACGTGGACGGCCAATGAAAGACAGACCTGTGTTTTTTGATGCAAATAATGCAGATGTCGAGTATGTTTTGTGGGGAAGTGAGAATGAGTCCACAAATATATTGGTCGTTAAGGCACAGATAACCCTTGTGAGGTTTGCTTTAAACACCATAGCAATATATACCGATCCAACGAAGTATAATGCAGCACTACAGGTTGCAACGGTTGTTGCGGGATGGACCGGTATAGGTGTGCCTATTGTACATACATTGGTAATGATGGCCTGGGCTATGGCGGAATCGCTGTTTGATATATACTATCTCTTAAAAGGAGAAAGCATACCGATATTTAAGACAAGAAACACATGGATAACCGATCTGGACGGACTTACCAAAACCATTACCGATGAATTTATCAATGAAACAAAAGAACACGCAAAATCAGCAATCAATAATGCAATTGACTATACCGAAAATGAGGTTGAGAGTTTCTTGGACAAGGCCGGTACAACCCTTTGGGATTATATTGATTCCAAAATAGATTTGTTGGTGGACAAGGCTTTTGTTAATATAGAGAATCCTTTTAGAGAAGAAACGTATTCGGCGGATAATATTTTTGAAGATGTGGAGGACACTTTAGTTGTAAAGGTTGATGGTGAATTGGGAGAGATAATGAATAACATTGGAAGTGAAGCTCATGACTTGTTGGTTGAGAAAATGAGGGAAGTTGAAGAAGATACATTGGGAAGTTTCTTGCCGGATAAAATCAAAGGTGCTGACTATACCGATGTTTTCAACCAATACAGGGGAAGGAATTTTAAAGAAGCTATTGCCCAATTATCTTCCATAGTTTCGCAGGGAGAGGCTCTGCCGGGTTTAAATGTTGACGAGACCAGTAAGAAAATAAACAGCCTGATTTTTAATACCCTTCAGGATGCAAAGAATAAGGTCAAGTTCAGTATCAAGGAGAAAATAATGGGATATAAGTCCAAGCTTATGGAATCGTTTAAAGAAAGTCTTCAAAAGACGGCAGATAAGGGAAAAGAGGAGGTTGAAAAGCTTATAGATTCTTTGGGAAATACTGAGGATTCAAAAGCAATGAAGACCAACCTTAAAGCTTCTTTTCTCACAATGAAATATACCGATTATTTAAGGCTGTTTTTGCTTCTTGTTGACAGTGATAAGAAGGTTGAAAGGGTAGCGGATTTAATTCAGGTGAATATGAGGAAAGCATCTGGAAAGGATTCTTTTAAGATATCGGACTGCAGCACGTACATGCGGGTGGAGTCGGAGGTTTCCATAAAGTACTTGTTTTTATCGAAACCTTTCATCCCGGAGGCTTTAAGAACCGAGGACGGAAAACGAATTAAGTTTGATACTATCCTGTATAAGGGATACTAGTAGTGTATTCTCAAATTACTTACGCATAATAAAAATCCGAGAATCCCGATGGTTTAACGGGTTCGGAGGATTTTTATTTGAATGGAAATTTGAGAAATACTATACTGGTGAATTTCTTCTCTTAAAACAGCGTTGTTGAAAGGATTTTTTAAAAGGATGAAGGAGAGCTTGCATATTGTGTTTTACATTAAAATGACTTTGTTGAAAGGAATTCTTAAAGGTGAGTAAATTGAAACCGGTGTTTATCGTTTTTTTGTGCTTGCTGTTGTTACCAGCATGCGGGAAGAAGGAACCTGACAGGAGCAATGCCCAGGCTTTTTTGGAGTATGCAATACAGGCCGCGGATGCAACGAATTTTCTCGAAACAGGGAACTATGCAGGGGTTATGCTGAACTTAAAACGCGAATACAAGGATGATATTGTAAATCCTTACACTAAAGGTGATTCACTGGCTGTTTTCAACAGAACCAGAGCGATGTTTAAAGACCGTAAGACTACATTAACCAAGTATTTTAGTGTGGATTGTCTTGTGATAGACGATTTTGTAACTACTCTGAAAGACCTAGATACCTCCGAAGTTGTCTATTGCCTTAATGCCGAAAGCAAGGGAATGGTGTTGGCGTTCTTTTTGATGGATGGCATATATATTTATGAGGTTGACGAAAACGGTGAAAAGAAAAATGAAATAAAGCATTTTTTTGAAAAGAAAAGCAAAGAAACGGATTAAACCGTAATTGGATGGAAAGAAATTCAGTTAATTTGTAATGGGTGAGAGCAGTGAAAAAAATAATGGGATTACTGAAAAACAAGAATGGGTCATTAACCTTGGAAGCAGCTATTTCGTTGCCAATATTCATGTGCGTTTTTTTAACCATAGCATTTTTTATGCGAGTGGTGTATATACAGAATAATGTTCAGTATGCCTTAAACGGTGCTGCCAATGAGCTTGCGACCTATAGCTATCTATATTCTGTTTCTGGTTTTCAGGAATTGAACGATTCTGCTTCAGCGGAAATGAATAAACATGGAGAAAGGGCTTCCAATCACACAAAACAGCTATTAGAGGCTTTTGATGCCATGGGTGACAACCTGCAGAAGGGATTGGATTCGGTAGAAGGAGGTCTTGAAACCGGAGATCCGAAAAAGATAGAAAATCTGAAGGAACTCTACAATCAAAGCAAGATATCTGCGGGTACCGTTAAAAACGTTTTAAATGAGGTTAAGGATGACCCAAAAAGAGAGTTTGTCAGCATTGCTTCTTTGTTTCTTGGTGCCGGATATGAAAATATTAAAGATGAGCTTTCAGAACCTCTTATAAGGTTCTTTATGGCAAAATACATTGACAATAAAATTTTTAGCAGCGGTGGCAGCCCAGGGGCTTACATTTTAGCAAAAAAAGGTAAAGATCCTTTAGGAGCCTTTGATTTTAAAAGCCGGTTATTCACTGATAATAAATCCATAGATATTATGGTGCGGTATAAAATAAAGACGGCACTGCCCATAAACATATTTCCGGAAATTCCCGTGGAACAGAGGGTAACGGTAAGGGGGTGGCTTGATGGGGACGCAGCGGCATTAAGTGCCGATGAGGACTCATCCGATAAGGAATCCATCTGGGATAAAGCACCTTTTGTGTATGGCAGATACATAACCGATGAGGAATTGAAGAAGTATCCGTCCAAATACCCCGATTCCGGTGATGCCTATGAGGTAAGAAGTATTAATCTGGATTGCAGTACTTATAAAGATATTAAAAAGGCAAGAAGTTCTTTGAAATCGGGCATTAATGCATTTTTATCCAAGACAGTGAAGGATAAGGCAATTCATTCAAGAACTTTTATAATAGTAATACCGGAAGGTACTTTGACAGAAGAGGTAAAAACGATGCTGGAAGAATTGAAGAGCGAGGCGTTAATGGCTGATCCTCCTGTAAAAGTTGTTTATAAAGAAGGGTATGGACGGCAAAAGCTTGGATCAGAAACAGAAGAGCAGGTATAAAACAGGCATTGTTTGACAAGTGGATGCAAATTGCATTTTTATAAAAATACAGAATGCATCAAAAGAATAATATATTATTTCTTGATAATCCAAGGAGGAAAAATCTATGGATCATGGTTACCTCGAAAGGTTTGAGTTTGATTATGAAAGTGATGCATCGGGAAGTTTTCTTATAGTAAATGCTGATGCCGATGAAAAAGTGCTTACATATCAGATTGAAATGATAAAAAACAATCCCAATAAGAATATTCTGCCAGTGAGTCTGATACAAAAAGACTCAAAGTACCAGTTTCGTTATAGCATTACATCCAGCTTGGCTTTATCCCAGTATCTTAAACGTAATAAACTAAAAAGGGATGAGTTTATCGATATTTTTTACGATATTACCAAAACAATCCTTGACTCTAAGAGTTACCTGTTATCGGACAAGGCATTTATCATAAATAAGGAATATATTTATATAAATCCGGACAGTATGGAGGTTGCTTTGGTTTACCTTCCTTTAAATTTTGATATTAATATAAATGAAATCCTAAAGAATTTTACAATAAACTTTATAATGTATGGGTCAAATATTGAAGAAAGCAGTAATGACAACTTTATTCAGAGGATCTTGTATTTATTGAAATCAGACACCTTTAATATTCTGGAGCTTAACAATCTTTTAAGAGAATTAAAAGCAAAACGTGAAACAGCACAGATGGACGTACATCAGCATTCTGATAAAAACCTGCCCGATGTGGAAAATCCGTCCCCAAATATTTTGGAGCCAAAAGCATTTATACAAGGGAGTGAGACAACAAAATCCAGTGTGAAAAGACCTGAAAACAAAAAGCCGGTAACGGCAAAACCTGAAGCAACAAAACCAAAAACCTGCAGGCCACAAATTCCAAAACCGCAAATACCCAAGCCAAAAGTGCCAAAACCACAAATACCGGGTTCTCGAATGCCGAAACCACGGACAAATGCTCTGATTCCCAATACAAAAAATGATAATACTGCAAGCCGTCCAAGGGAAATTAAAATGAGGTATAAAACCAGTGTTATAGTTTTGGGTGGCATACTTCAGGGAATCATGTTATTTTGTTCAATTTTACTGCTTACATCCGGGGTCATGGATTCATTGGAAAATGATATGGCAATAAATATTATCGGTGTCGGTATGCTAGTTGGGGCCGCAAGTTATCTGGTGTGGAAAACTCTACTGGTTGAAAAAAATAAAGTTGAAAACATTTCTACAATAAAAAAATCCTCTGCAGTTGCCAAACAACAGCTTGACGGGCAAAAAAAAGAACCTGTATTTGTGCCTGACAGGAAAAACAGTCCTTTGGCTGAGGGTATAAAGCCTGAGAGGGGGCGGGAACAATCTCTTGCAGTTAATTTATTTAAAGCAGCGGACAGAACAGTTATAATTCAACCGAAGGATTATAATAAAACCATGTTCCTCAGTTCAAAGGAAAAAGCATATCCTTACCTCGAAGGGAAAAACAGTAGTGCCCGGGAAAAGATAATTATTAATAGATCCAACTTTATTATTGGGAGGTTGCCGGGCAAGGCAGATTACATAAGCAAGAACAATGCTGTCGGTAAAGTACATGCCGAGATAATATCTAGGGATGGATGTTATTTTGTTAAAGATTTGAATTCCCTCAACGGTACTTTTATAAATGCTAAAAGACTGACCAGTAATATGGAGTATGAGATAAAAAATAACGACATAATCACTTTTGCCAACAGTGAATATGTATTTATAATTCCAGATGTATAAAACAAATCTGAAGAAAAGAGTCCCGGAAACTCAAGTTTAGAAAGTACAGAGCCTGTATATACTTCGTGGGGTCGGGCAAAACTCACTTCGTGAGAATAGATGCTCTTCCTTCTCCACGTTGCATTAACAGGCTCTACAACTTGTTTTATATCGTTTCTTCCACGTTTTTTCATTATCATTTCCTTAAATCCATGGCCGAGGCGGAAAAAACAGTCGCTGATTATGCCAGGGAAAAAATCTTGTATATCAGCATTATGTCCCAGCAGACTCTTTTGTACGTTTGTTTGGAAGTAAGCAAAAATTTGGAATGTTGATGGCTTCTACTATCGGTGTCCTGCTATATGTATGCGGCGGAGGAACGATTCCCCTGCTTGTGGAATGGCTGGGTGCCGGCAAGAGTATGGGAACTGCGGCAGGATAGGCAGTCATACAGCCCGGTGTGGCTTACACCATAAAATGTGCCTGCAAGCAGCTTCACTACATCGAGACGAGAAATTGCTTGTGCTATTGCAAGAAGGATAAATCAAGGTGAAAACGTTAAGTATGGATTCATATTATGATAGATACCAAATGGACGGTTCGAAACCACTGAAAAACACTAAATAATAAATGCTAGATATTCAACAAATTCCTATGAATATATAGCAAAAAAACCCTTAAATGGATACAAAAGACATACCTGAAATTCCACCAGAGCTTCCTGAACTATATTATACTGTTTTTGACTTTAATGTAGATGAAGTATATTATAGCGTAGACAATGATATTAAGAAAGGAGCATCGCTAAAAGCTTTTACTGATGCGAATTCATATAGCTGGCCGGAAGAATTGATTGAAATTAATGAAAATGAAGAGTGCATAGTTTTCTTTACGAAAGTTAAGCCTATGGCTGAAGATGTAGCAAAATCGTATGAGATAGCTGATTATGTTTTGACTAATCCAGTTAATCTTATATTTAAGAAAAACAAAGATGGTTATGATATTCCAAAGCATTTAAAACAATTGGCAAAAACTGGTAAACAGATAGACGAAGATGAATTAGAAATAAATCCCGATACAATGGATCAAAAAGAGATAATAAAGAGAAATAGACGAAAGGATTTTTTAGTTGTAAAGGATGAAAACACTCTAAAGGAAGAACTAAGGAAAGTTATTAAAAATACTAAAGGAGGGAAGAAAAAATGATTAAAACGGGATTAAGATTGTCTTTGTCATTTTTTTATTGCTTTGATTTTGATATTACAAATGTCATTAGTTAATACAATAGACACTCAAAAAGTAGCAATTGAAGAAAAGTGTATTTCTGGAGCACCTGATTAGGTCGGTAGACACAACTAACAAATAATATAATAATTTCATGGGATATTGACAATTCCGGCCTGAACAATTAAAATAAAATCAATAATTTTAACTTTAGAATATGTAACGATAATTGAATTAAATTTTGTATACTGTATTTAAAGGCTATGAACGGGAGAAGTAACCAATACTGCCTTTAAGGGAGAAAGTGCCGTGACTGGAAGCACTTTTAAGGAAACAGGTTGGAGAAAGACCCCCGTGAGCTGGTTGATTGAAAGTAATTATACGACTAGATTGACCCGCAGGTTCTTGCGTTAAAAGGATGTAAAGTGGGCAGAACACATGATAGTGTTGCCTAGTAGGGTGGTACCGCGGGAATAAAGGCCTCTCGTCCCTGACGTCTTGTCAGACGGGAGGCTTTAATTAATAGAATTTCACAGAGTGAAAGGACCAAAAAGCGATGGGAGCTTGATACCCCGGAGTTTTGTTAGAAAATATTCAAAAAATGGAGGTATATGATGTTAATACAGGCACTTAAAGGAACAAAGGATATACTACCGTCGGAGATTTACAAGTGGCAATATATTGAAAAAGAAATAGCCCGTCTTTGTTCGGATTACGGCTATAAGGAGATCCGTATCCCCGTATTTGAACATACCGAGTTGTTTCAACGGGGAGTGGGTGATACTTCGGACATTGTGCAAAAGGAAATGTATACATTTTCCGACAAGGGCGGAAGGAGTATAACGTTGCGGCCTGAGGGAACTGCAGGAGTTGCAAGAAGCTATATTGAGAATGGTATGGCATCGCTTCCGCAGCCAGTAAAGCTGTATTACAACATTACCGCCTACAGGTATGAAAATGTTCAAAAAGGCCGCTACAGGGAGTTTCACCAGTTCGGAGTTGAGGCTTTTGGATCCTATGGGCCTTCCATAGATGTTGAAATAATAAGCATGCTGAGATTGCTGTTCAACAGACTGGGAATAAATCAGGTCAGGCTTAATATAAACAGTATAGGATGTCCTGTCTGTAGGGCAGAATACAACAAAAAACTCATGGACTACCTGAGGCCGAATCTGGATAAAATGTGCCCTACATGCAAAACAAGGTTTGAAAGGAATCCGCTGAGGATTATTGATTGCAAGGAACAAGGCTGCAAAAAGATTACTGCGGGGGCACCAGCTCTTATTGATCATCTTTGTAGCGAGTGTAAAACCCACTTTGAGGGGTTGAAGGCCGGGCTTGACAACCTTGAAATAGAGTATAGTGTTGACAAAAACATTGTAAGAGGGCTTGACTATTATACCAAAACCGTATTTGAGTTTGTATCGGACAATATCGGTGCTCAGGGTACCGTTTGCGGTGGTGGAAGATATGACGGCCTGATCGAAGAATTCGGTGGCAAGTCTACACCGGGAATAGGCTTTGCAATAGGGATGGAAAGGCTGTTAATGGTTATGGAAAACCAGGGAATTGAGATTCCGCAGCCGAAAGGCATAGATATATTTATTGCGGCTATAGGTGATAAGGCTCATAAGTATGCTGAAAAGAAGGTATATGAGCTAAGAAAAGAATCCCTTAGTGCCGAGAGGGATTTAATGGGAAAAAGCCTTAAGGCACAGATGAAGTACGCTGACAAACTCCAAGCAAAGTATTGTATTGTTTTGGGGGATGAAGAAATCGATTCCGGTAAAGCAGTGCTTAAAAACATGAAAACCGGTGAAGAGAAGGAAATAAGCCTTGACACAATAATAGATCGATTGAAAATGTAATACAAAAGGGAGAGGATAAATATGGAAGAATCAATCTATGGATTAAAGAGAACACATATGTGTGCCGGGTTGGGCATTAATGATGTAGGAAAAGATGTTACTGTTATGGGTTGGTGTCAAAGAACAAGAAACCTTGGAGGAGTTATATTTATAAACATCAGAGACAGAAGCGGCATAATACAAACGGTGTACAACGATGAGAGCAATCCAGAAATTTTTGAAAAAGCCGAGACTGTCAGGGGTGAATATGTTCTCGCAGTAAGCGGTGTGGTTTCTAAAAGGGCTCCTGAAGCAATAAATCCGGAGATGGCTACCGGAGAGATTGAAATTATTGCAAAGGAACTTAGGATACTCAGCAGTGCTGAGACTCCGCCTATGTATATTGAAGAAAATTCGGATGTAAATGAGGCCACTAGGCTTAAGTACAGATATATTGATTTGAGAAGACCGGATATGCAGCGAAATTTAATGTTAAGGCACAGGGTTTGTAAAATTGTACGGGATTACTATGATGAAAAGGGATTTTTAGAAATAGAGACTCCGATGCTTACAAAGAGTACTCCTGAGGGAGCAAGGGATTACCTTATACCTAGCAGGGTACATCCCGGTAAATTCTTTGCACTGCCGCAATCTCCCCAACTTTTTAAGCAGTTATTGATGGTTTCGGGCTTTGATAGATATTTCCAGATTGTAAAGTGCTTCAGGGATGAGGATCTAAGGGCGGACAGACAACCGGAATTTACCCAGATAGATTTGGAGATGTCCTTTGTAAATGTTGATGACGTGCTTTCCATAAATGAAGAGTTTATTAAAAGACTGTTCAAGGAAGCCTTAAATGTTGATATAGAGACTCCCTTTTTAAGGATGCCTTACAGGGAAGCTATGGAAAGGTTTGGATCCGACAAGCCTGATATACGGTTTGGATTAGAGCTTGTCAATGTATCGGATTTGGTTGAAAACTGCGGATTTAAAGTGTTTTCCGATGCCGTTAAAAACGGTGGAAGCGTTAGGGCAATAAATGCAAAAGGATGTGGCGAAAAATTCAAGCGTAAAGAAATAGATGCCTTGGTGGAACTGGTTAAGACATACGGTGCAAAGGGAATGGCATGGATAGTTGTGGAAGAGAACGGTCTTAAGTCCTCCATAACAAAATTCTTCAGTGAGGATGAGATGAATGCAATTTTGCAAAGGGTTGAAGCAAAGCCCGGTGACCTGATATGCTTTGTTGCAGATAAGGATTCGGTGGTTTTTGATTCCTTGGGACAGCTGAGGCTGGAGATTGCAAGAAAGCTGGGACTTACGGACAGTAAGGAGTTTAAGCTTTTGTGGGTTACTGAGTTTCCCTTACTGGAATATGATGAAGAGGAAAAACGTTATGTGGCAAAGCACCATCCTTTCACTTCACCTATGGATGAGGATATCGAATTGCTGGATACCGATCCGGGCAAGGTCAGGGCTAAAGCCTATGACATGGTACTGAACGGAAACGAAATCGGAGGCGGAAGCATTAGAATTCACAGTCAGGAATTGCAGTCAAAGATGTTTAAGCTTTTAGGTTTTTCCGAAGAGGATGCGTGGGCAAGATTTGGATTCCTTCTTGAAGCCTTTAAGTATGGTACACCTCCCCACGGAGGAATGGCGTTTGGGCTTGACAGGCTAGTAATGCTTATGGCCGGAAGAAGCAGCATAAGGGATGTTATAGCATTTCCAAAGGTGCAGAATGCATCATGTCTTATGTCCAATGCACCGGATGATGTCGATCCGGAGCAGATTAAGGAACTGCATATAGAACTGGATCTATGATATTTGAATTTTTATTATAAGTAATGTAGATGCATTGTTAGAAAGCTCAGAATATGGCAGAGGAGTATCTCTTTTTAATACTTAAATGAAATATAAAATAACAATTATAAATATAATGGGACTATAAGCGGAATATGTATATTAATTATCTACCTGCTTATAGTCTTTTTTTGTTAGTGGGATTTCACGAAGTGAAATGACCAAAAAGCGATGAGGGCTCGATGCCCCCGGAGCTTTTGTTGCCGGAGGGAATGATTGATTTAATTGAACCATTCAAAATTCAGTCTACTTGAAAAATTAGTTTAGATTAGGTAGAATTTATTAATGTAGAGTTTATAAATATAAAATTGGTTGATTCAAAGGGAGGAATTATTACGTTAAAGAAACCTTTCATTAAAGAAGTATTGGATTGGTTATTGCATATATTAATTGCTGTGCTGATAGGTTTGTTTATAGTTAATTTTATAGCACAAATAACCATTGTCAGCGGCAGTTCAATGAAAATAACACTTCACGACCGCGACCGCCTTATTATTGAAAAGATAAGTCCTAGATTTGGTAAGTTGAATAGAGGGGATATAGTAATCATAAATGATTATCCGGGTCTGGAAACGGAGAGAAAACCGATTATTAAAAGGGTAATCGGTATTGAGGGCGATGAGGTGGAAATTCTGGACGGAAAAGTACATGTAAACGGTGTTGTTCTTGAAGAGAACTATATTAATGCCGATTCCCTAGGAACTTTGGAGGTTGAACCTGAATATAGCAAAGTAACTGTTCCCGAGGGGCATATATATGTACTGGGGGATAATAGGTTATGGGGTCAAAGCAAGGACAGCAGGACATTTGGAACGGTAAGTGTAAAAGATGTCGGAGGAAAGGCTGTTTTCAGGTTTTATCCTTTTAATAGGTTTGGGGTTCTGAATTAATAAGTTATATAAAGTAATACTGTTCTATATTGAATAATTTAAGCTACTTCAAACCAAAGACTAGTATAGTGTTTCTCAAATATTTATTCGATAAAAATCCTGCGAACTTGTTGAATCGTCAAGATTTTCGGATTTTCTTTTTGTATAGATTATTTGTGAATACATTACTAGTAGTAATAAATGTCAATGATATCGTTTTGGAACCTATTATGATATTATATATTAGAATAACAATTATATTAACCTGTTGCGTGTTTATTAATAATGCAATAGGGGAAAAGGAGTACTAATTGGAGAATTATCGTATACAATGATTGATAGTTAAAATGCCATGGGGATAAGATGTATGTTGAAAGGGGCGTGAATGTAGCTCTAATAGGCTGCGTTAACTATGAATAGATTATTGCATATAGGATTGGACGTTGGATCGACTACGGTAAAGTTGGTTGTACTTGATGAACGGAATAATATATTGTTTGGAAAGTATCAGAGGCACTACTCAGACATAAGGAAAACCATATCTTCCCTTCTTGAAGAAGCTTATGTAAATTTTCCCGATGACAATATTACGATAATGGTTACAGGGTCAGGAGGAATTTCTGTATCAGAATGGCTTGAGCTGGATTTTATTCAGGAGGTTATTGCAAGTACCAAGGCCATAGAAAGCTTTATTCCTGAGACCGATGTTGTGATTGAATTAGGAGGGGAAGATGCAAAGATAACCTACTTTGATGGCAGTATTGAGCAGAGGATGAATGGTACCTGTGCCGGGGGAACGGGTGCATTTATAGACCAAATGGCATCACTTCTGAAGACTGATGCATCGGGTCTGAATGAGCTGGCAAAGAACTACAGGGTTATCTATCCTATTGCTGCCAGGTGTGGGGTGTTTGCCAAAACGGACATTCAACCCCTGATAAATGAAGGGGCATCAAAAGAGGATATATCCGCATCGATATTTCAATCGGTGGTAAACCAGACCATAAGCGGACTTGCCTGTGGAAAGCCCATAAGGGGAAATGTTGCTTTCTTGGGAGGACCTTTACAGTTTTTGTCGGAGCTTAGGGTAAGATTTATTGAAACCCTGAAGCTTGAAGAACATCAGGTGATTTCTCCTGACAATGCGGAGCTTTATGTTGCTTTAGGTGCTGCCTTGGCTTCTAAAGATTTAAAAGGGATACCTTTCAGATCCTTGGCCGGAAGGCTTTCGGTACTAAATGATATTACGGTTCATGAGGTGGAAAGGCTTGCTCCGTTGTTTAATGATGAAAAGGAGCTTGAAGATTTTAGAATAAGGCATCAAAACAGTGCTGTTTCACAACGCGACATTAAAGGTTATGCAGGGAAATGCTTTCTTGGTATAGATGCAGGCTCAACAACTACTAAAGCCGTACTGATAGATGAATCTGGAGCCATTTTGTATTCCCATTACGGGAGCAATAATGGAAGCCCTTTAAAGTCTACGGTAAAAATTCTCAAGAAAATCTACGGATTGCTTTCAAAGGATGCGAAGATTGTTAATTCTACGGTTACAGGCTATGGAGAGGGACTGATAAAGGTTGCCTTGGCGGTTGACATAGGAGAGATTGAAACAATAGCACACTACAAGGCAGCAGATGCCATATTGCCCGGAGTTGAATTTATACTTGATATTGGCGGACAGGACATGAAATGTTTGAAGATAAAGAACGGCGTTATCGACAGTATTATGTTGAATGAGGCTTGTTCTTCTGGATGCGGTTCCTTCATTGAAACCTTTGCCCATTCATTGAATATGAGCGTGGAGGATTTTGCAAAAGAGGCACTTTTAGCAAAATCCCCTGTGGATTTGGGCTCTAGGTGTACTGTTTTTATGAATTCAAGGGTTAAACAGGCACAAAAAGAGGGAGCATCGGTGGGTGACATATCGGCAGGTCTTTCCTATTCGGTAATAAAAAATGCACTTCAAAAAGTAATAAAAATAAGAGATCCCGAGGAGATGGGACAAAAGGTTATTGTTCAGGGCGGTACCTTTTATAATGACGCTGTGCTGAGAAGCTTTGAGCTTATTGCCGGCAAGAATGCGGTAAGACCGGATATAGCAGGTCTTATGGGTGCCTATGGTGCAGCTCTTATTGCTAAAGAACGGTATACCGAAGGATATGAAAGCACCTTGGTAAAGGCAGAGGAGCTTGACAGCTTCAGTATTGACATATCGATGAGAAGATGCGGGCTTTGTGGCAATAATTGTTTGCTTACAATAAATACGTTTTCGGGAGGCAAGGAGTTTATATCCGGGAACCGGTGTGAGAGAGGAGTCGGAATAGAGAAAAAACGTGATGACATTCCCAATCTTTTTGATTATAAATACAAAAGGTTGTTTTCGTACAAACCCTTGGATAAAAACGAAGCGATAAGGGGTACTGTGGGTATTCCCAGGGTGCTTAATTTATATGAAAATTATCCCTTCTGGGTTACGTTTTTTACCGAGCTGAAGTTCAGGGTGGAGCTTTCTCCTAGGTCTTCGAAGAAGATATATGAGCTCGGAATGGAGACAATACCTTCGGAGTCTGCCTGTTACCCTGCCAAGATTGTCCATGGACATATAACGAGTCTTATTAACAAGAATGTAGACATAATATTTTACCCGTGTCTACCCTATGAAAAAATAGAGTACAGCGATTGCGACAACTATTACAACTGTCCTATGGTGACATCCTATCCTGAAGTAATAAAGAACAATATGGATGATTTAAGGGACAAGGGAATAGTGTATATGAACCCATTCCTGCCTATGGACAATAAAAAAAGACTGATGGAGAGGCTATATAAAGTATTTAAGGTATACAATATCAGCTGGCAGGAGATAAAGCAGGCTGTTGAAAAAGCTTGGCTTGAGGATGAAAATGTAAAACAGGATATTAGAAAAAAGGGAGAAGAGACATTAGAATACCTTGAAAAGAGCGGAAAAAAAGGTATTATTCTCGCTGGACGTCCTTATCACATAGATCCTGAAATAAATCACGGTATACCCAATATTATTACTGGGTTTGATATGGCTGTTCTTACGGAGGACTCGATAGCACATTTGGGAAAAATTCAGCATCCTTTGAGGGTTGTTGACCAATGGACGTATCATTCCAGGCTATATAGGGCTGCAAGTTTTGTAAAGGAAAAAAGCAATCTTGAACTGGTTCAGCTAAATTCCTTTGGTTGCGGACTGGATGCTGTGACCACAGACCAAGTTGAAGAAATACTGTCCAGCAGTAATAAGATTTATACAGTCTTAAAAATTGATGAGATTGACAACCTGGGAGCAGCAAAGATTCGTATAAGATCCTTAAAGGCTGCGATGGAAGAAAGGGATAAAAACGGATTCAGACCCGTAAAGGGAGATGCCAGCTGTAAAAGGGTGCTTTTCACAAAGAAAATGAAAGAAAACCACACCATACTGGTTCCACAAATGTCTCCTATACATTTTCAGTTTTTGGAGGAGGCGTTCAGGGTTTCCGGCTACAACCTGAAAGTGTTGCCTTATGTCGACAGAAAAGCTATTGATGAAGGGCTTAAGTATGTTAACAACGATGCATGTTATCCTTCAATAATTGTAGTGGGACAGCTGATAGAGGCTCTAAAGTCAGGAGAATATGACCTTAATAATGTTTCTTTAATGATATCTCAGACAGCAGGAGGATGCAGGGCTACAAACTATATTGGGTTTTTAAGAAAAGCACTAAAGGATGCAGGACTTTCCCATATACCGGTGTTGTCTTTGAATTTTGCCGGTTTAGAAAAGAATCCCGGGTTTAAAATCAGACCGGGTCTGGTAAACAAGGCTCTTATGGCGGTGGTATATGGTGATTTGCTTATGAGGGTATTGTATAGAGTAAGACCCTATGAGAGAATAGGCGGTTCTGCAAATCTCTTATACGATACATGGGTACCCAGATGCAAGGAGTCAATAAGAACAGGCTCTCAAAGAACATTCAAAGAAAACATCTACAGAATTGTGGAGGAATTTGATAATCTGGATGTATATAACGTTAGAAAGCCTAGAGTTGGTTTGGTAGGAGAGATTCTTGTTAAATTCCATCCTCAAGCCAACAATAATGTTGTTGACATAATAGAGAGAGAGGGAGCAGAAGCGGTAATGCCGGACTTAACCGACTTTTTACTGTATTGTGCTTATAATGAAAACTTTAAATACGCCCATTTATCCGGGAAAAAAGTTGACCGCACAATAAAAAATTTGGCAATCTCGCTTATAGAGTACTACAGAAGGGATATGAAAAAAGCACTCGAGCAGAGTAAACGGTTTAGTCCTCCCTGTTCTATATCTGAACTGGCAGAAATGGCATCTAGGATTCTATCCGTTGGAAATCATACAGGTGAAGGCTGGTTTTTAACAGCAGAAATGATAGAACTTATAAATAGTGGTGTACAAAACATAGTGTGTATGCAGCCTTTTGCTTGTTTGCCCAATCATGTAACCGGTAAGGGCATGATAAAGGAGCTGAAGCGGCGGTATCCTGATTCTAATATTGTTGCGGTGGATTATGATCCGGGGGCAAGTGAGGTAAATCAGTTAAACAGGATTAAGCTTATGCTGTCTGTAGCTTTTAAGAACTTTTATAAGGCGGAGCAAGATTTAAAAAAGAAAGACAGTATATATGATTGTGAAAACAAGGGCGAGATAGTTAAGACTTTAGTATAAATCTGGTTTTTCTTCACATTTTATAACAAGCCTCTTAGCATATGAGTGCATTAAAGAAAATATGAAATTCTTATAAAAGAAAAGGGCTCTAAGCCCTTTTCTTTTATAAGGTTTTTGAACCGAAAACATTAAAAACGAGGGGGGTCAAAGTTCTTGGGTTTTGTTAAAAAACAATAAGACCTAATACTATGTATCGGTCATATATACATTATTAATAATATAATGCTCTCTCTGAAATAATGTTATCCACGCTTTGAATGCTGATATAGGGATCATAAGCATCAACGCTTTTTGAGAACTGGTTTTTCGTTAAGAGATTCCGGTGTCCGCAACACTCACAAACAAAATTCAGACCGTTTAACTTCGAAATTTCAACTTCCGGTAGGTTCAACAAAACAGATTTACAATTGTAGCAGAATAATGTCTTAAAGTTATACATGCATGTTCCTCCTTTTTTTGTACATAGACTTGTTTTTTTGAAAAAAAGCAGATTAAATCTATAAAAGAAAGTAATTCTTTCGCAGGTGATTTCTATTTTAATATAAACCTCACTGCATTTAAAGTAAGTGACTGTATTTATTAATAATCGACATTATACTTAAGGAAAATCAACATTATGTTGCGAAATATAAGATAAAATTAAGAAAAGAAACAATCTGTTTACATGTCCTAATACTGCATCTCTATTATATATTTTTTTAAGAATAAAATCAATAGTTATCATTTTAAAAAAAATCATGAATATAATCAATACAAAGAAATGTAACAAAGATAAAAAACAAAGGGGATTTTATAAATTACGCGGATCTTAACGGAGGATAAAATGAAAAGGTACGCTTCAAGAAAAAATAGGTTTAAGATTAATGGGGTTTTGAAGGCGATTCTAATAATTTTCCTGTCGGTGGTGGCAATAAAACTAGGTACGGTGGGAGGCGACATACTTTTTAGATTGGATAAGAAAATTATAAGAAGTGTTGACATTGAAAACTATAGGTCTAATCTAAAAACTACTTTGCCAATAATAGATACTATTTACAACAGTGGCAATATAAGTGTGTCTTTAACTGGGTATATCAAAGATGTTATGCAGGGAATTTTTCATTTTGACATGAACAGTCCTGCTACTATTTTAGGTGCTCAGTCGCCCTACTTTTACAGTTATTATATTGACGGCTATCAGAAACAGCTTGCCCATAGCCAGGGCAGCAAGCCGTATTTTTATATTGCGGAGATTGAAGAACCCGAAAGCAAAAATAATGAAAAGTATGATGCGAAAAAAACTGAACCGGAGCCCACTTACCCGGCCAGCAGTATTTCTTACACCGTGGATGAGGATGATAGAAAAGGCACTCCTGAGAATAATACTGTTACATTTAATGAAATAGCAATAAATAATAATGACACTGATTATGAAATTAATATAAAAGAGCTTATGAGTGAGCCCTTAAATATCAGCTTTGATAAAAAAGAACCCAAGATATTGATTTATCATACCCATACCAATGAAGGATATATCAAGGATATTTCCGAACTTGAAAAAAGCGGCATTCCCAGCAGGACCACGGATGCCAGATACAGCGTTGTAAGAGTTGGTGAAGAGCTTGCCAATATCTTTAGAAAAAAATATGGTATTGAAGTAATTCATAATGCTACCATGCATAATTATCCCTCAGACACCGGCTGCTATGCAAGATCTTTAAATACTGCCACCAGTATTTTAAAAAGCTACCCTTCAATTAAAATTGTTTTAGATATTCACAGGGATGGTATAGAGCAGAAGAAACTAAGGGTTGCGACTCAAATAAATAATAAGAGCGTAGCTAGGATAATGTTTGTTGTAGGAACTGATACCACAGGTCTTGAACATCCTAACTGGAGAGAAAACCTGAAGCTTGCCATAACGCTCCAGCAAAAACTGAATGAAAAGTATCCGGGGATTACAAGACCGATTTATATAAGCTATAACCGTTATAATCAGCATTTAACCCCGGGTTCCTTGATAGTTGAAGTAGGAGGGGACGGAAATACCATAGATGAATGTTTAGAAAGCACAAAATACCTAGCTGAAGTAATAAATGAAGTTATTAATAATAAATAAGAATAATGTGGGAATAATAGATAATGGGTGCAATAAACAAATGTGAAGATTCTTCACTTAAATAATATACACCCATAAATAACAGGATTACTTAAAACAAAAAGGGGTTTATCAATGAGCAGGTTGGAAAAGTATAGAAGAATAAGAATTATGAGGAGAAAGTGTATATTTGTTTGCATGCTTTCTTTTTTTATTATGTTCTCGGGAATACTTGCCGCGGACAAGTCTATCAATGAGCTTATGTACAGGAAAAAAGGGTTGGATATAGTTTCAATAGAGCCATACAAAGACGATTATTATTGTATAAAAGTTTTTAACAAGCATATCCTAATTAATACAAAACACATAAAAAACGATATTCATAGCCTTAAAGAGTGGTTTTCTGATAAATTTTAGATGTTTATGGGTGCATACTATTTATATGAGGGGAAATATGGAAGAAACAAAACTTAAGTTTCTGGAATATTTTTCCCCATATTTATTTAATGCACCCAATGTGCCACGGTGAAATCATGAAGGAAGATTAAGCCATGGCATAAATTACAGATAAACTTTATTGAGCCTTTGTAGTAAGATATTACCCATAGATAATGAAAAGTGGGGTTATACTAAATGGGTAAGAAATTATACAAAGGGAGC
>JAAYTO010000171.1 GCA_012523755.1 Clostridium sp.
CCTTGAAGTTAGAGTGTAAACTATGAAACCGCCGTATACGTGAACCGTACGTACGGTGGTGTGGGAGGTCGGTAAATAAAATAATTATTTACCTCCTACCCGATTTACTTGTCTTGCCAACTATAATTATACTCTAAGATAAAATTTGGGGTGTATTAAATAAATGTGAAAAAAATATACACCCATAAAATTAGGGTATATGTTATCTTAAACGGAGAAAATTGTGGAAGAGTATGAGCTTCTGGAACACTTTTCTTCACATAATATTTACAGCTTGACTAATTACAATAGAGAACTTAACATTAGTATTATAAAACACTAAGAATACAATTTTTTATAACTTTGGGGGTTAACACATATGAAAAATTTTTCAAGAAGATTTGTGGGTATTTTGCTGTCTATTTTTATAATCTTGGGAACCTCAATGGTTAATATGGCACAAACAAATTTATGGAATGCTTATGAAAAATTCATACCAGCAGAAACGCCTATTTTAAAAAGGCATTTGAGGGGAGCTTGGATTAGTACTGTTGTAAACCTGGATTGGCCTTCTACTGAAACTGTTAAAATAGGAAATACTGTGGAACGTATAACAAAGAGCAAGGAAGAACTGACAGAAATTTTGGACAGGGCGGTGGAACTGAAGCTTAATGCGGTTTTCTTTCAGGTCAGTCCGGAGGGGGATGCATTTTACAAATCCAATATTGTTCCGTGGTCCCGTTATCTTACAGGAACTTTTGGAAAAGATCCCGGTTTCGACCCGTTGGCTTTTGCCATTGAGGAAGCTCATAAAAGGAATCTGGAAATTCATGCGTGGTTTAATCCGTACAGGGTATCAATGAACACAAATTCCTCAACTGTTTCATCTTTGAATATTGAAAAGAGTGTTTACAGGGAGCATCCCGAATGGGTTAAGAAATCTATGAACAGGTTTGTTGTAGATCCGGGTATTCCTGAGGCAAGAAAATGGGTAATTGATCGGGTCATGGAGGTAGTCGAAAACTATGATGTTGACGGGGTACATTTTGACGACTATTTCTATTATGAAGAATACGAAGGTGAATTGAAGGATCAGGATACCTTTAATAAATACAATAACGGAAAGTTTAAAAATTTGGGCGATTTCAGAAGAAACAGCACTTATCTTCTGATAAAGGAGCTTTCTAAAAAGATAAGGTCTAAAAAGGCATGGGTCAAGTTTGGTATAAGTCCGGCAGGAGTATGGGGAAATAAGAAAGACGGCCATTCTGACGGCTCAAATACAAACTCAAGCTTTACAAACTATGACAGGTCTTTTGCCGATACTAAAAAGTGGGTTGAAGAAGAGCTTATCGATTATATTGCTCCGCAGATTTATTTCACTTTTGCCAACCCAAGAGCACCCTATGGAGAGGTTGCCTCATGGTGGGCCGATGTTTGCAGGGGGAAAAATGTACACCTTTATATAGGTCAGGCCTTTTATAAAATAAATGATGATACCGACGAGTATTTTAAGGGTTCCAATGCGGTGCCTGAGCTTTCAAGACAGCTGAAATTCAATATGGCAAAGCCGGAGATTATGGGTACTATTATGTTCAGGTTCAAAAACTTTGAAGACTCCGGTAAGCAGCAGGCGGTGGGGGCTGTTAAGAACAATCTCTGGACAACAAATTCACTGGTTTCCGTAATGCCGTGGAAGGGCGGAAGTACTCCCAATACACCAATCCTAGGTAAGCTAGAGAGCCTTTCGAAGGGAGTCAAGCTCTCTTGGACGGATAATGATCCCGATACCGCTTACTTTGCTATTTACCGCTTTAATACAGGAGAAAAGACGGATATTGTATCTGATCGAAGTGCTTTGAAGCTTTTGACTACTATAAGAAAAACGGGCAGTGGAATACAGGAGTTTATTGATTATGAAATAAGCAATGCCGACAGTGTATATTATATTGTAACTGCCTTGGACAGACTTCACAACGAGAGTGAAGGGCTTGCCGTAAGTACAAACCAGTCGGAGTATTTTCCCGACGTGGGTATGAAATACTCTTGGGCTGTTGATGCCATTGATATGCTCTATGACAGAGGTGTTATTAAAGGTGACGAAAACGGCATGTACAACCCCGGAGTCAATACCAAAAGAGGGGACTTTACTATCATGATCGTAAAAGCACTGGGATTTGAGGCGGATTTTACCGATAATTTTTCCGATGTCAAACCGGGCTCGTATTATTATGATGCAATAGGTATTGCCAAGGAACTGGGGATTGTTAAAGGAGATGGAGATAAATTTAATCCCGATGCAAATATAACCAGAGAAGATATGATGGTTATTGTGATGAATGCACTTGATAAAGCCGGTGCAATGATTGAAAAGGCTGACGAAAAATACCTTGACAGCTATAACGATTCCAAGAAAATAAGCAATTATGCAAAAGTAGCAGTGTCTACCCTTACAAAGGAGGAAATTGTAAATGGCTTTGATGGAAGGATAAATCCAAAGAGCATGGCTACCAGAGCTGAAATTGCAGTGGTTTTTGGCAATGTGTTGAACAAGATAGAATTTATATAAGCATTTATGATTACAAAAATAACTATAAACACAATAATGTTCAATACTTTCACAAAATGAACACTCAAAAAATAAATTAATTCACACAGACTGGTTATACTAATTATTAATAAAGGAGGTGTTCATGTGAAATTTTCCAGAATGTTGTTAACTGCTACGCTTATAACAGTCATAAGTTCGACTTCTGCTTTTGCAGCATCCTCGCTAGAGGCTACAGGCTTACCTAAACCCAATGTAACGCAACAGCAAAAGAATGAATGTGAAAAAGGCCACTGCACCGAAAAGAAAAAAAGAGATTGTGAAGAGAAACTGAAAGACCCTATAGAGATGCTGCAAAGAAAAAAGCAAAAGGTACAGGAGCTTTATGATGGTGGGAAAATTACCAAAGAAGAAGCAGATGAGCTGATAAAGAAAATTGATGCAAAAATCAGGGAAATTCAAGAGTTTAACAGCCTTCCGTTGGATAAGAAAAAGGAAAGGCTTATAGCTAGATTTAAAGAAAAGGTAGAAAGCAAGGTTAAAGAAGGTAAATTGACTAAGCGAGAGGCTGATGAGCTGATTAAGAAATTTACCGAAAGAATAAAAGAATGGGATGGAAAAGGATATCCCGGATGTAAGTCAGGAAAATACCGGGGAAAAGGTTTATTTAGAAAGAAAAAATAAAATTTGATTTAAAGAAATTAATATAAAAAGTTGAGTTCTTTCAAGTGGATATATGTTTAATTAGACACCAAAAAGAACTTGGAGAATCCTCAAATTAATGGCACTCATTTAAAAACAAGAAATGAGTGCTATTTTTGTAAAGATAAAAGAAATCTTGTATATTTACACTTTATTTATATGATATAATATTCTATAGTTCAAAAAAATACATATATATCACAATTATTCTAAATAGGGAATTGTTTTATTCGCTTTAGGGGCATGGTAGAGGATATTAGAATTATTCCATATATTCTATATTTTATTTGTTTCCAAACAAATATTAATATAGGCATTATAAAAATAAAAAACATGGGGGGTAATGTATGAAAAGAAACGTTAAAGTAGTAATTTCTATTCTGTTGTGTTTTTTAATGCTGTTTGTCGAGATGATGCCTGTTGGAATTTTACCTGCAAGGATTTTTGCAGAGAATTCCATCGGTGATGAAGCACAAAATTCGATCGAAAGCAGCGAAGCCGATAATCTTTCCAATCCCGTAAGCGTAACCGACAGTGTTTATGGTGTCGGGGAAGAGTCGGTGGGAAAATCGGAAGAAGAATCACTTAAGATTGAGGACACAAGCGGGACAGTTCTTTTGGAAAGCACTTCTTCTGGTGGTTATGAAGTTTTAAACGAATATGTTATTTCCGGTACTGTATTTTTGCCGGAGGGTTATGTGGCACCGAGCGAAGGATTGAATTTAAGAATCTATGCTAAAAGCTCAAAAACCAATAGTGTAAATGTTGCTATTCCAGGAGGAGAAAACAAAGTTGAATATAGTGTGATTGTGCTGGGGGAAGGCGATTACACATTATATTATCAAGCACGGTGAAATCATGAAGGAAGATTAAGCCATGGCATAAATTACAGATAAACTTTATTGAGCCTTTGTAGTAAGATATTACCCATAGATAATGAAAAGTGGGGTTATACTAAATGGGTAAGAAATTATACAAAGGGAG
>JAAYTO010000172.1 GCA_012523755.1 Clostridium sp.
GTACTTCTCCCAAAATAACAAAGCTGTTTTATTGTCCACATCACAAAAATATTTCTTGTAACTTGGATAGACATTTGTCAAATTGGAATTCAACTGATTCTTGGCAATAACAATTCCTTTAACAAGGCTGTTCCTGCGTTTCACAAGTTGGCGAATAGTCCAATGTAAGTCGTTGTGTTCTTCATCCGGCAAAGTGTCCACCATATCACGTAAAACCTTGGCAACACAAAACGCATCAAACGAATCATTTTTCTTACTCATTGGAGCACTCGACCGCATGGAATCGGTATAAGCAGGATTTACATGTTTAACAGTAAATTTATGCCCCAAAAGGTAAGAAGCAAAATTCCTTCCAAATCCTCTTGTATCTTCAAGCCCGAAACATGGGGTTAAATCCTTGTAAATCTTTTTGACATCCTGCATGAATTTATCAAATTTTGAAGGTCTGTTTTCAAAAGTAATTTCACCTAAAATATTTGTCCAACAGTCTATTACAACTGCAACATGAATATCTTTATGCATATCAATTCCTATAAAAGCTGTTTTTCTTTTCTCGTATATAAATATCCTCTCCTTTTCTCATGTCTCCACAAAACCTATCGGCAACCGCACTTTATGAGCATTAAGCCTTTCGACCCTGCAAGGGAGTTGTAAACCTGTCTATTTTTTATGTGACAAATTACGTGAATATGGCTTCACGAGCCTAATTTAATTATTTTACTGCTCCGCTTGGACACAATTACTTTACTATTGACCGACACAAAAATAATAAGCATTACAAAATCAGTAACCGCAATATTTACAAAGTCCTCATTACATGCCCCATTCAGATTTTACAGGCAAACGGACAAGACCAAACCGCCTTTACGCTCTGAATTGGAACAAAAACAGAATCCTTTTTACAAATTGCATGATGTAAAATTTAGAGCTATCCTTACAAATTCCTCATTACATGTGATTTACAGGCTTTTACAGACTTTTTAGACGATCATGAACTACTCCCAACAGTAAGCGGTAGAATGAGTTCTAATGCTTTTTCTTATAATATTAAAAACATTGGAACAAATACAAATTTCACAGTTAATGTACTTAATTCTCAGATTGAAATTGATGGTGGTTTTGAGGGAATTAGAAGTTTGTCTTTAGTTGAAGCAAAAAACTTTATATCAGATGATTTCCTTATAAGACAACTATACTATCCATTTAGACTTTGGAAGAATAATATAACAAAGAAAGTAAAGCCCATATTTTTAGTGTACTCAAATGGAATTTTTAGCCTATATGAGTATGAGTTTCAAGACCTAAATAATTACAACTCATTAGTATTGGTTAAACATAAAAACTACAGTATTGAAGCAGTGGATATAAGTCTTGATGAAATACTTGCTATTTTAAATAGAGCAGCAAGTATTGAAGAGCCTAAAATTGCTTTTCCACAAGCCGATAGCTTTAAAAGAGTTATAAATCTTTGTGAACTGCTTTCAGAAGGAGAAAAGTCCAGAGATGAAATAACGTTAAACTATGCATTTGATCCAAGACAAACGAACTATTATACAGACGCTGGAAGATACTTAGGGTTAATCAACAAGAACAATAATAACAGAATGCCGATTTATTCATTATCTGAAGAAAAGAAAATATTCTATCTTGTAAAAAGGTATAATTTTGTATTTTGTGAAGAAAACTCACAGGCTTTTTGTTTTCTGTGAGCTTTTGGGAGAAAACCTCTCAGGATTTTGGAGTAGACGAATTGACGAAGAGAATCGCCTTATTTATAGGATTTGGGATGGAATTGTTGAAATAGCCTAATGTAAAACTCATTACAATGAAGAATAGTGTTGATATTGAAAAAACTGACGTATTCAGATTAACTGAAACGTCAGTTTTCTTTGTTTTGTTGTTTTGTTTGCAAAACGATAGCTGCAAAATAGGGAGTGTAAATAATTTTAAATGGAGTTTTTTATTCATATATTTTCCCTGCATAAAACACATTCGCAAAGAATCCCCAATCAATATTGTTTGGTGTAGCAAGATTGTTGTTTTCATAGTAACCTTCCATATCATCCACCCATGATTGAATACCTTCTAAAAAGCTTTCCACGTTTTTGTTCTCCCATTCATCAGGATTGTTTTTGAAGTCAGTTATCAACAATTCTAAGAACTTCAAAAATTCTTCCTTAGAACCAACTTTTTTTACCTCTTTGTATAATTCCATTCTTATCACTCCTATTTGACTGTAATAGATTCACCATTACCTAATTTTAATTTTATGGATGTTCCACCTGTTTTGGTTGTCATCTTCCACATTTGGCTTTCAACAAGGCTCTTAGAAGCCCATTCTACAGGTATTTCTTCAATTCCTGCCAACTTAAATGCTGCTAGTCTCCTGTGGTCAAGAGTCCATATCTTACCTTGTGCATCTTTCCATACTTTGATTGCAGGTAAATCGCTTGGTTTAAGTGTTCCTGCTTTAAGTGCATCCGCATTACCTAATACAGTATATTCACCTGTTGTATTCTTAATTGAACTTTGCATAAAGTTGATTTCTTTTGTACTAAGGTTATTACCCCCACCAACTCCCGCATAAACATTTTCTTTACTCTCGCCACAATACCCACTTGGGTCAACATACTTAACTGGGTTATTACTAACATAACTATAAAGATTTAACCCATCACCCCTATATGTATCCTCCTGTGTAAACCTCCCCAC
>JAAYTO010000173.1 GCA_012523755.1 Clostridium sp.
GATTCTTGCAACAACTCTAACCAATGCCAGGTTTGAAAAGCAAGGGTATTTAAGTCTTCTTAAATATTACCTTGAAGTTAGAGTGTAAACTATGAAACCGCCGTATACGTGAACCGTACGTACGGTGGTGTGGGAGGTCGGCAAATAAAATAATTATTTACCTCCTACCCGATTGGTATTTACGGTGATTACGAAGGAAAAGGGTTAATTCATGTAGAAAAGTATATATTGGTGAAGTATGAACAATTATTGTTCGATATAAAAAAGTATTGCAGCTTTTTTGATGTTAGAATATACAAAGACTTATGCACATAAAAAAAATAAACCTATTCGAAATTATGTATGAAGGGAGAATGATCTAGTTGGATACCCGGAAAAACATAGATAAAAAAAAAGGAAAACACATGGCTGAATCAATCTATGATACTTTTATTTCTACCCTGAAACAGATAAAGGAAGGCAATCAACAGCTCAGAGAGGAGTTTATATCGGAATATAAGCCTTTTATACTAAAAGTTACATCAAATGCATTGGGAAAGTATATTGATACTCGCAATAATGACGAGTTTGGTATTGCTATGTCTGCTTTTAATGAAGCGATTGACAGGTTTGACCTTACCAAAGGCTATAATTTTTTCCTTTTTTCTGAACAAGTTATAAAAAGGCGACTGATTGACTATTTTAGGAGAAACAAGGATAATAAGGAGTATCCGTTTTCATATTTTGAAGATAATAGTGTTTATTACTATGAAAGATTAATATCGGATTCATTTACTGGATTTGAAGACGTTGAGGCACAGGAGGAAATCGACAACTTCAAAAAGAAGTTGAGTGAATTTGGAATAACCTTTGTTGATCTCGTATTAAATGTACCAAAACACAAAGATTCAAGAAGATTATGCATTAAGATAGCCAAAATGTTGGCAGAAGACGAACAACTATATAGGACACTGCTCAGAAATAAAAATATACCAAGAAATGAGTTGAAGAAAAGAGCCAAGGTACATGGAAGAACCATAGGAAATAATAGGAAGTATATTATTGCTCTTTGCTTGATTTTAAAGAGTAACCTTAGCCTTTCTAAGAGATATCTGGAATATACTATGGAGGGGGGAAGATAGCATGAATAGAACAGGAATTGTATATGATATTCAGAAAAATAGGGCTGTGGTTTTAACATCCGAAAGCGAATTTATTATAATTAAAAGACGCCAAGGCATGAATATTGGTCAACAGGTGAGGTTTGAAAACAGAGATGTTTTTAATCCTAACAGAAAATTATTTCTAAATGCCATAGCTATTGTAAGTGCTGCAGCAGTTTTTATTATGACGTTTCTATACTTCCAATTTGTTACTTTAAGAAACAGCGGAAGTATATATGGATATATTAGTGTAGACATAAATCCCAGTGTGGAGTTTGAAATCAAAGAAAACTACCGGATTTTGGAGATGAGACCTCTCAATGAAGAAGGGAAACAATTAACCCGGGAATTGGATATCAAAGATAAAAAGGTTGAGGATGCCGTTTCGGAATTAATAAGAAAATCTATTGAAATGGGATTTATTGACTCGGTTGATGAGAGAATAGTACTTATTTCCGGGGCACTAAGCGGGGAAAAAAGTAAGGAAAGTTCCAGTAATGAGAAAGAGGAGACCAGACTGTATAGACTACTGAACAATATAAAAAATAAGATAGATAATAACAGCATAGAAGGACATATCATAGTGGTAGGATCGGAAGAAAGAAAGCATGCTTTGGAAAGAAATATTTCCATGGGAAAGTATGGTTTATATTTAAAAGCAGAAAAATTGGAGGCAGATATAACCTTTGAAGATATCTATGATATGAGTGTGGCTGAAATAATTGAAAAACTAAATAAAAGTGAATCTCAAGAGCTGGCGGATGTTTCAAATCCTAGAACGTCGCCAGTACCGACACCATCGTTACCTCAAAGAACTGATGCAGTTCAGGGATCGACACCAATTAAGACATTTACACCTAATCCAACTATTACAGATGTTTGGACGGGAAGACCCGGAACTTCTGTACTACCGACGAACACACCAGTGGGATCCTTGGAGTCGACAACAAAATCAACAGCAACTCCAACTGGAATGCCGACAAAAGGAAGCCTGAAGATACAGTATTATAGCAAGGCTGAGAAAGAAATTGTCCAGGGAATCGACTATAGCTTTAGAATGTTCAACACCACAAACAGCGTAATTGATTTGAAGGATGTAAAAGTAAGGTACTATTTTAAGGAAGATGTTTCTATAAACGACATGAACAGTGCAGTATATTTTTATAGCTGCGGAAACGAAAAGGATGTTCACTGCAAGTTTTATAATTTATCCGGTTCGGATAAAGCGAATAAATATCTGGAAATAACTTTTAGATCGGGAAGTCTTTCTCCTGATGAGATACTGTATATAACGGCATTGTTTTATAAAAATGATTGGGGTAAATTTGACCAGAGTGATGACTATTCATATAACCCGGTGGATTCCTATGTTGATTGGGAAAACATGACCGCCTATATAAAAGATGTACTGGTATGGGGACAGGAGCCTTAGAGCATTAGTTTCTTCCTTTATCTTTGTTCTACCTCATTGAAACACCCCGGTTGAAAGAAAATTTTTCTTTAATCGAAAAATTTTCTTTCAACCGGGGTGTTATAAAAGGAATTGTGCTATAATATATAAAAAAACAAACATAATAACAGTATAAAAGGAGAGATTCAATACTTATGAGTATTTTTGCACAATGGAATGAGCTTGCTAATAAGGAAAGAACAAAGGAAGAACATGATAAGTTCTGGGAAGAATATTTGATGAAAGAGACAAAAATATATGAGTACATACTGGAACATCATGATGAGGCTGTAAGTGGAGAACTTGCCGAGCTTGCACAAAAGTTTGATTCAGATGCCGTTACGTTTGTTGGTTTTATAGACGGCATAAACACAAGCCTTAAGGAAAGCTTTGTGCTTGAAGAGTTGAAAGAGGACTCAGACATAAAGTTTGATGTGGATTTTGAAAAACTTTATTATAACATGCTGGATGCAAAAGCATACTGGCTGTATAATCTTCCTCAATGGGATGATATTTTAACACAGGATAAAAGGGATGAGATCAAGAAGGATTATAACAAATCACATATAGCAGTCAGCAACAAGGTAGGGAGGAACGAACCCTGTATATGCGGCAGCGGTAAAAAGTATAAAAAATGCTGTGGTGTTTAAAGCTGGTTTTTTGCTATTTGTTTATTGTTGTCCTTGTTGTTATTGATCAGATAAGCAAAAAATATGCTGTTTCGAAATTAAAGGGAGTTGTTTTTCCAATCAGGGCAGGAATTTTCAGGTTTATTATAGTTAAAAATCCCGGGGCTGCTCTGGGATTGCTGCGAAAAAAACAGTTTCTCCTAAAAGCCATTACCCTGATTATGGTTATTTTTCTCCTTTCATATACTACTGTATTACTATTATATGAGGGGTCTAGAAAGGATATCTTCTCATTGGCTTTTGTATCGGGCGGGGCTTTAGGCAATTTTATTGATAGGATTAGGCATAAATATGTGATTGATTTCATAAGTTTTAACATTAAAAGATTTCCTGTTTTCAACATGGCAGATGTATTTATTGTAACTGGCTTTGTTCTGTATTTTATTTAGAGGGATTATTGTTAAAGCTATTCAGTGAGAAGATATTTAAGGTGCTTTCGAACCTTTACGCTTACTATGCTTGCAATACACACTTTTAATATATCCCCGGGAATAAAGGCTAAATTGGGCAATAGCAGAGGTAATGAAAGGAATTTGCCTGTTCTTTCATAACAAAGCCAAGGAATACCTATTGCGTAAACTACGATTATGCCTCCCACCACACAGGCAAATCCTGTTCTCAAAATGCTGCAGCTGTTTCCCTTAAGAAGGGATATTGTTATTGCACCTATGAGAAAACCGAAAATGAATCCACCAGTCGGACCGAATAAATATGCCAAACCTGCTCCGCCCTTGTTAAACACCGGAATACCTATTGCACCCAGCAGAATAAAGGTTGCCATGCTAAGAGCCGCCTGTCTTTTGGTAAGAATAGCTCCTGCAAGCATCACACCAAAGGTTTGGCCTGTAACAGGGGCAGGCAGGAATGGAAATGAAATACTAATCCACCCGAGTACGGCCATTAATGCTGTAAAAATTGCTGCATTCATCATATCTTTAAGGTATCTGTTTTCTTTCATACATAGCATCTCCCCATCGATCCTGAATTGATATATACGTATATTATTATATTTTTGGGCAATTGTCAACAAAAAAATCACATTGAGTTAACGATGAATTTATGTTTTATATCCTAATAAAGTTCATTAGCATTTTATGTACTCAATGTTAATGGGATTTCCGTAAAAAAGTTTTTGCATATAATATCTTGCGATATAATTCCAAAAAGAATAATGAAATTTATATTAAGACCAATTTATTAAGAAATAACCGTTGCAAGTTTTTATAAATACCTGCCACATAGCTCTCCTGCAGCTTTCGGTAACGAAAAAAGCTATAAAGAAGCTTTGAGGGAAATTAGTATATTAACAACTATTTAAGACACTTATTATTGGCATATAATGTATTGATGGCAAAAATTAACTTATATAAAATAGTTATTGTTATCAAAGATGGCAGGGTTTAAAAAATAAGAAAAATTATTTTTTAGGAAATGCCATGAGCATGTAGTTTCCTTTTCGACAACCGGGATAATAATTGTTGATGTCGGTTGATAAAATAGAAAACATGTTTATTAATTATAAAATAAACATATCATAATTAAATTAGGGGGAAGAATATAATAATGATTGCAAAACAGAGACTGCTATCGTTTATCACAATGCTTTTTTCTGTTTACTCAGATTTTGATTGTGGGGGCGGAACCGCCAAACGGTTCTAACGGCTTTAATGACATTGAAGTTCATTGGGCACAGAACCTGATCAATTTGAATGCCCAACTGGGAAATATTGCAGGTTATGAGGACGGAAGCTTTAGACCGTCTCAAAGCGTTACCAGAGCCGAATTTGTAACAATGGCAAACAAATTCTTTGACAAAAGCGGCGGTGCAGAATTTGGATGTTCCTTCGCGGATGTAAATGAAGACGATTGGTTTTTTGCAGATGTGGCTACCGCCGAGAAAGCCAGCTACATCAGCGGTTATCCTGACAGTACCTTTCGCCCGAATGCGTTGATCACAAGAGAGGAAGCTGCTGTAATCTTATGTAAATTAACAAACCGTGATCCAAGTACAAATGCCGATAATATAGAATTTACCGATTCGGATAGTATTTCACGGTGGGCTTTGGGATATGTAAAAAGACTGGTTTTTTTATACATAATTAAAGGATATCCTGATAATACGTTTAGACCCAAAAACCCTGTAACCAGAGCCGAGGCTGTTGTTCTTTTGGATAATGCACTTGTGAGTTTGATGGTACCACCTATATATACTCCGAATATTCCCGGATCATATGGTGAGAGCCCTTTACCGTCTGAAACGGCAACACCTTCACCTACGCCTTCACCGACACAGAAAAAGGCGGATGATAAACAAACAGGAAAGGAACCGTCAAAAACCCATAAACCGACTCCTAGAGTTGTTAACAGTGCTCCTGAGATTGATGCTGTTGATGTTTCCACATATACAGCATATTAAAATACCAGCAAAACCGGCTGGACAGATTTGTACTTAGTAATTGGCACACATTATTTGATTCCATGTGGGATTTCAATTATACCGGCAATAACGGAGACAGTGCCATTGCGACTTATTGGGAGTTCAAAGAACTGGCACCGGGTGAGACAACGGAATACATAACGTATTATGGTCTTAGCAAGGTTACCATTGCCGGTGATAAGCCGCTTGTTGTTCTCGTAAGCGGCAATACCAGCCTTAATGCGACCGAAACGGGTTATGTTCCTACCCCCTTTACCATTACGGCATATATAACCAATAACACGGGTGAAACGATAAAAAATGTGGAGGCCAAAATTATTTTGCCGGACGAAATAGTACCTTATACGGGAACCGATATTGACATAGCGGTTGGAGATATGGCTGCAGGGAGTCACAAACAGGTTTCATGGCAGCTGTTTACAGGACAAATACCCGAGCAAAAACTTTGGAATATAAAGTTGTAGTTTGGGGAGATGATACGGAGTCCACTGAGGTTCAAAGGCAAATAACAATTCCCGCTTCGATAAGTGATATATTTGACGATGAGAGCGATAAATCAAAATACAAAGTATTGCGGGAGATAGGAAATGATTTTGAACAGGATATTACTTCGCGAATTCACCGCAAACCGGAAATCAAAAATGTGAGAATAACACCGGATAGTCAAGAGGGAGTTTATGAGCTGTATGTGGATGAATATTTCGTGGATACTTCAAAGGGAGCTTCTCCTTTCTTCTACTGGGCGTCAACGAAGGGATATTTTGAAGATGAAAAAATTGACAACTATTAGGAAAGTAATCTTTCACTGTGATGAAGGAACTTCCGGGCAAAAGGTAAGTATTCTGCTGGAAATGGGTGATGGACTGGGAAATGTTGTATACAAGAAATTGTATGTAGACGGCACCGGCACAAATTCCTCCGGAACCCTTGAGGTAAGTTTCACAAATCAGGTTACATCGGTAAAGTCATGGGATACCATGAAAATCAGGTATAATATTTCCTATACGGATTCAGAAGGCCAGCCTGTGCCGGGAACTACAGTAAGTCTTTATTATTCATTGGACAATCAGGCCGAATGGAAGCCTATTGCAAGGGATTTGGTAGGGGTCAACGGATACAACTGGATAGTTCCGGATTTATCATCTTCAAATGCAAGAATCAAGCTTGTTGCGGCGAATGGCAGCGTAAGAAAAGAAGTAATATCTCAATCCTTTACGATTACACCGGATATATACGTAAAGGGAAAAGTTGTAGATCGTAACGGGAATCCGATTGTAAATGCAAAAGTAAGTATTAGAGACAGATATACTTATACGGATGTAAACGGCTTTTATACAATTAACCGTTTGTCACCGGGGGTGTATTCCCTTAAGGTGGAAAAAGAGGGAATAGAGTTTGAAAAGTCACAATATGATAGTATTTTCCTGAGTTATCTGAACCGGAATGCCACAAAGAACTTTTATGGAAAGCGGTAACAAAAATAAAGGTTGTATGGGAATATAATTATAAACCCCACTGTGTTGCTAAGTTGTTACACAGTGGGTTTTTTTTAGTGGGATTTCACGAAGTTAAATGACCAATATTTAAAAGCATTTTTGTTTATGATGGTATCGGAAATATTGAGCTCATTAATGTATGACTTGATTTCTTCAGTATACAAATTCATATTCATTGGCTTGCCGCTAGTGTAATCATAAACTTCTTTCAAATCACTGAGATATATAAAGTCTTTTGTTACCACTGATCCGTTTCTGAGAATGGCGTAATTCTCATCATTATTTATAAGGTCTTTTCCCAAAGCGTAGGGCACATCAAAATCCATTAAGTTTGCAATAGTCGGAAGAATATCGATTTGCCCGCCTATAGTGCTAATTACCTCGGATTCTTCCTGTTGGGGATAATGAATTATGACAGGAACCTTTTGAAGCTTTGTCCAATCCGGATTATTGTATTCAATACCCAGCAGCTGCATAAGCCCGTCAGATTCGATTTTTGGAACTGCGGAGTGATCACCGTAGAGAACCAGAAGGCTATTGTCATATAAACCCCTTTGTTTAAGGTTGTCTATAAATTCTCCGATGCATTTGTCCAGATAGTTTGCCGCCTTCAAATAATTACCTATGAACGTCCCCTCAAATTCGCCCACAAAGAAGTCACAGTCTTCGAAATAGTTAAAAGGATGATGGCTCGATAGAGTAATAAAAAAGCTGTAAAATGGCTTGGAGACATCTATTTTGTCAAGGGATTGTCTGAAGAAGGATGAATCACTAAGAGTTTGCCCATCCCATCCGGCAAAGTCATCCAATACAAAGTCTTCCTGACTGTAAAAGGTATCAAACTTTAAAGCTTTATACATCTCATTTCTGTTCCAGAAGTATTTTTCAAAGCCGTGAAGAGAATAGGTGTCATATCCTTTTTCTTTCATAATACTTGCCAGTGAGTAATAGGTGTTTTCAGGAAATCTGTGATATACCGAACCTTCTTTTGCGGGGTACATTGATGTATTGATTAAGAATTCGGCATCCGAGGTATTGCCTCCCGAAACCTGATAATAAATATTGTCAAAATAAAGACAATCTTTTATAAGCTTATTAAGGTTGGGGGTTATTTCCTTGCCTTCAATTTTACGATTTATAACAAAATGCTGTATAGCTTCCATTTGCACGACAATAAGGTTTTTTCCCTTGGCAACGCCGTTTAATTTATTGCCTGTGGGTTTTGAGTTCTTGTTTTTATAGAGCTCTGTTATGGCAGCTTTATCCTCGTTTGTTAATATATCATCTTCCAATATATTTTCTTCAATAAAAAGCTTTGTATTATAATAGTGGGAATAGAATACCCCAAGGTTTTTAGCTGAGTAGTTGCTGTTGTAAGCAAGGGTGTTTATGTCCGTACATCTGAAAACCGAAAGAAAAGTAATCATTCCGACTACCAATAAACTTACAGCTCTTATTATTCTTTTCTTAAAATACAGCTTTTGGGCGTTTTTATGTAGTAATACAAGACCCATCAGCATAAAAGGAAAATCCATTAGATATACTACATCTTTAATTAAGAACAGGCTCATTATACTCTGATCAACGGAACTGAGAAGCTTGATATCCATCTGAAAAAATACAGGTATGGTGAGCAAATTGTAATAATATCTGAAAAAGTTCGTATCAGCCATTAACAAAGCAGTTAACAATATATTAAACACGAAAAGAGCAATAAATCTATATTTATTAAAAATTATGGCAATAAGGGATGTAAGTATCAATAATATTGCAAAAGATGAAAGTATCATGGTTATATTCACCGATGAAAGAAACGGTCCGGTATTCAATTTTGTGGTAAACTGAAAATACAAACATTTAAACAGAATGCAAAAAATAAACAAAATCCAATAAAGCATTTCTGCAAAATTAAAACGCTGCCTAACAATATTTGATATATTCTTCATACAGTACAACCTCGCTTTAACATTTTTGTTTGAAACCAAATTATTCCTGATTCGAAGATAAGTTCATTTCTGCTAATTCGACCATTAATTTAACTACTATATTATACATGATTTTATTGTAATATAAAATACTAAATTTTTAATAAACAAAAAGTTAACAAGTTATAAACTTTTAAGAGATATTTGAATTTATAATATATATAGTACTAGTTGAATTAACTTGTGAATCCTAGTCATAACAATTTGTTATTTCTCCGTTATTACCCATTGAATAAATTTAACATAGTATTTTGTTACGGGAAGGAAAACAAGGGCACTTAGAATATTAAAAATTGTATGGGCATTGGCAACCAGTCTGGTTTTGTCCTGTCCCAAATAAAAGGTAATTTCCTTAACCAGATGGGAAAAAGGTACAAGGAGAATGAAAGCAATGGTTGCCCCAATAATATTATAGAGAGTATGTGCCCATGCGGTTCTTCTTGCTGAGATATTGGTGCCGATACTGGCGGTTTGTGCAGTGATGCACGTTCCAATGTTGTCGCCAAAGGTAAGACCCAAGGCGGACTCAAAGCTTATAAGATCGGCGTTAAAAAGGACGATGGTGAGGCCTACGGTAGCACTGCTGCTGTGAACCAGCATGGTAGTTACCATCCCAAGGACAAGACCAATTAACGGGTTTTGTCCATAAGTTTTAAAAAGTTCGATGGCTACCTGGCTTTCCTTTATGTAGGGTACTCCTGAATTCAGTATGTTTAGTCCTGTAAACATAAGCCCAAGGCCGGTTACCGCCCATCCTATGTTTTTAAGCGAGGATTTTTTTGATATGAAAGCAATAAGAAGCCCAAAGCCAATAATGATATATCCTGCGTGGGGAAGTTTAAAAGACATAAGCTGGGCAGTTATTGTTGTTCCAATATTTGCACCATAAATTATGCCTACTGCTTGAGTAAGATTCAAAAGCCCGGAATTTACAAGACTGACGGTTATAACAGTTATTGCTGTACTGCTTTGAACTAATGCCGTAAGAAGTGTTCCCGTTATAAGAGCAAGGGGTAAATTGTGGGTCAGGGCTTCAAGGCACCATTTCATTCTGTGGGTGTTTGCTTTTTCCAGTCCTGTGCTCATTAAGTTGACTCCATACATGATGCATACCGTTCCAACTATGAAATTTACAGCGATTATAATAATTTTGATATCCATTATACTCCCTTTATTCCTTGACGAATGTACCTTATTAAAACATAAGCTTCATCATACAAAAATAGAACAACCAAACATGAAAAACTGTATGGGTATTGAACAAAATTTTTATAGTATAAAGAATGAGAAACAATCATAGTTTAATTGAAGGATATATAATCAGAAAAAGGGTGGTCATTTTGTCCACTTTTACAAGCAATATAATATATAATTTTCTAATAGCCTTTGGTGTAATAATGGGAGCAAGTCTGTTTGCCGGAATAGGAGCATTAATAAACGATCATCCTCCTCTAAAATGCATGTTTGAAATAGCAAGCTCAGTAAAAATATGGGCGGTGGCTGTTGCTTTGGGCGGCACCTTTTCAACTTTTGAAATACTTGAGAAAGGATTGTTCCGGGGAGAAATAAGATCGATTGTAAAGCAGGCAGTATATGTGGTAGTGGCTGTAATTGGGGCGAATGTGGGTTATGGCTTTATAAGACTTATTCAAAAATGTGGGGAGTCAATGATAAAATGAAAAAAATTGCTCACAGATTCTTTATCTGTTTCATTACAGGACTCATAGGGGGAATTCTTATAGGATGTACGATGATGAGTGCCCTTGTAAGCTATAGGATTGACCAGTATCATGAAGAAATAATGTATCTTAAAACCGTTATAGAAGATAGTGATATTAAATATAAAAAACTTAAAGAATCCTTTGATAATGTAAATAAAAAGAAGTTTCTCGTTTCAGATATAGAGGTTCACCTGATGTATGTGGATGGCGAAGAAAACAATTTTGATAAAATGGAGCTGATAAAGTATATAAAAGATAAGTATAAAGATCTTTTATGGAAGGAGGTAAGAGGTATTGATACTGACCTTGTGGTAGGGCTTATAGATGATGACATTTTGATGATTGAAGACAAAAGCTATGAATTGGGAGTTTCCAGGGTACTTATATCCGATGTATTCAAAATATGGGTAACGGTAAAGAGAAACCAATAAATCCTTTGCTTCGTGGAACTGCTAAATGAAAATAACATGGCACGGTGAAATCATGAAGGAAGATTAAGCCATGGCATAAATTACAGATAAACTTTATTGAGCCTTTGTAGTAAGATATTACCCATAGATAATGAAAAGTGGGGTTATACTAAATGGGTAAGAAATTATACAAAGGGAGC